>JANQSK010000884.1 GCA_028284105.1 Anaerolineae bacterium | reverse complement strand
GCCTTGTAGGCGGGCTACCGATTTTGCGAGGTGGAGGGGTTCCGTAATACAGGCGATACGCGTATGCCCTAATGAGACGAGGTGAGAAACGGCCGTTTTAATGCCAGCTGACCCATCTTCATCCACATAAGGGAAGGCGTTGTCTTCTGAGGTGTGCCCAAAGGCGACAAATGGAAAGTTATGTTCTTGCAGTAGTTTGATTCGCGTGTCATTTTGCTGAACGCGCACCAGAATAAAGCCATCGACACGACGGCTGCGAACATAACTCAAATACATTTCATCTACTTTGTCAGCTGAAAGGGGTGTGGTGATGTTGAGCTCGATGCCATATTGAGAGCTTTGTTCCACAATGCCTGAGAGCAAATCACTAAAGAATGGGTCAGAAAAGCGCAACGTTTCTTTTGGAATAATCAAACCAATAGCGTCTGCTTTTTCAGTTTTGAGTCTGCGGGCATTGAGGTTGGGGGCATAGCCAAGAGAGTTTGCAACATTGCGAATGGTCCGTTTGGTTTCCTCGGCAACATCATCGTGTCCGTTTAATGCGCGGGAAACGGTAGTAACAGAAAGACCAGCTTTTTTGGCAACTTCGCGTAATGTGACTTTCATCTCTCTTCTCACGGTTTTGGACATTGTGCAATAGAAGGGGCGACACACAATTGGACCAAAACGATAACCGAAACGTTTCGGATTGCTTTCGAGTGTAATCCGAAACGTTTCGGTTGTCAACATATTGCTTTAAATTCGTGTTCTGTTCAGGTTTGTTGAGGGATGTCAAAATCGGGGTGGC
Source organism: Anaerolineae bacterium (assembly GCA_028284105.1). GTDB lineage: Bacteria > Chloroflexota > Anaerolineae > Promineifilales > Promineifilaceae > QQUD01. The sequence goes on along the minus strand of JANQSK010000884.1, from coordinate 1,851 downwards.
ATCAGTTGCTAAATCAGGTACTCATGATATGCTTCACAAACGATGAATCTTCAAGCAATAACGGGACAACTGTACATCGTGGATGGGTACCAAAAGGATCAGGCCAATACGCCAGGCCTTTGGGTTCAACCGCCTCCTCGAAATGCATCCCGAGGTCGAACGTCTGACTTTTTGTTTGTCCATTTATCGTTAACGGGTGTCGCCGAAGAAACGGCCGTTTTAAGCCAAGACATCATCGATACCATCAGCGGTCATTATTACGATACCAGTGGGGGCATCACCTCATCACTTCGAGAAGCCATTCTGATTGCCAATAAAAAATTACTTGAATTTAATTTAGCTGGGCATCAAACACCGCGAGAAGGTGCCATTAGCTGTTCTGTTTTGCGAAAAGATGAACTGTACACCGTACAGGTTGGAGAATCATTGGCACTTATCGGGCGAAACTTTGGAATTGAAACGATGCCTCCCAAAGAGCCCGATCGAATTACCCCCCTCGGTCGCACCAGCGGGGTCGATATTCGCTTTTATCATCACCGGCTCCAACCCTATGACTCCTTGCTTTTTGTTGATCCCCGAATGGCCCATATTGAACTCGACTATTTCAAACCGATTTTAGTTGACGTGGATATGACTGAGAGCTTGGATGCCCTGAAAGGGTTGGTGGGGCATGATAGCGCTCGCTTGATGCTGATTTCCTTTACAGATGAAATGCCGCTCCAGCTTCCTGATGCGGCCCAGCCTCTCACCCTGCAAAAGAGTAGATTTAATATTCGGTCACAGCCGCGGCGGGAGTCACAGCCTGTGATGCGCATCCCTGAAGTCGAGCGAAAACCACAGCCCGAGCTTGAAGGTGGGCAATTGCTGCCTGACGGAATCGAGCAATCTGCACGGCGTATTTCGTCACGCGCTATCCTTGGATTATCTCGCTTTACCGATGATTTGGCAGACTCACTTGATCGGTTTAAGCAGCCAGAAGACATTGAGACTGAAGAGGAATCTGAAATTGGATGGGCTATACCGGCCTTGTTAGCCATTATTATTCCGCTGATCATTGGGGGCATCGTCACCAGTGTTTTTATTCAGCGCAGTGAAGGGCGTCAGCTAGCTGAGTATAAACAAGAGATGGCAATCAACATTGGGCTAGCACGACAGACTGATATCAAAGAAGAGCAGCGCAATTATTACCAAGACGTTTTAGCATTGGCCCAAATTGTTGAAACTGAACTTCGGCCGGGTGACAATGAAGTGGCGGCCTATCGACGCGAGGCCCAACAGGCACTCGATAATATGGATAGTATAGTGCGTCTTTCGGCCACCTTGCTTTATGAATTTCCTGAGACGGTCAATTTATCTTCGGTGGTTTTACAGCCGGGTGATGGTGGCGACCTATTTACGCTGGATAGCCGGACAGGCATTGTGTATCAACACAGTTTAGATGATCGGTTTGTGCCAGATACGGCCGTTCCGCAAATTGTGCTTTCTCCTGAACAAGCAATTGGCTCCCATATTGTGGGACCCATCATTGATATTTTTTGGCGGCCTGAAGGACAATCTGTTCAGCGAGAAGGACTCGCCGCCTTAGATGCAAACGGGGCACTGCTCTCTTATCGACCCAATTTAGATGATGCCGTTGTGGCTTCGCTGGGATTTGCCGTTGAATGGCAAGCCCCATCAGCCATTACGACCTACGATGAACGGCTCTACATTTTAGACAATGGGGCAGAGCAGATATGGAAATATTTCCCGGTTGGCGATCAGTTTGAAGTGATCGGTGATGAACGGACGCTGGTTTTTGGCGAAGCGGCTGATTTACCGTTGGTGGTTGACTTTGATATCTTTAGTGAAGAT
>JANQSK010000875.1 GCA_028284105.1 Anaerolineae bacterium | reverse complement strand
TGATGTCAAAGGTGTCGAGTTCAGCCAATTGGCATAAACGACGAACACGGTTGGCAAACTCGTCTTTGCTCCAATAGTTCAAGACGAGTGATTCGGCTTCCCCTTCTTCGGCCTGTTCAACGTACACAATTGTGCCGGTAACGGCCGTTACTGCCCCTGTGGGCAATAAGTTGCGCCCCAGAAGTGAGTTGATTAACGTGCTTTTACCCACACCTGTGCCACCGAAGAATACTAAGGTGTAGGTGCGTTGCCCCAAAATCTTTTGGGCTTCTTCGATGCTAAATTGGGCATCGGGCACGGCACGGATTAAATAGTCACGAGTTTGGTCAATGGTTTTTTGGAGCTCAACCCAATTTTCAACTTGGGCTGGGCTAATGTGGGGGAGTGTTTCTAATGAAGTGTGTAGCTCTTCATATTTATCTACTTTCTTAGGACTCATGTTTACCTCTTAAAAAATGAATTATGAGGGAGTTGGTCTCGTTTTCCTGCTCATAATGTCGAATGGTCGTTTTGTATATCCAGTATTACGTATGGGTTTGAGCAAAGTTGCAAAGCGGTTTAAAAGTGTTCTTTCTCGGTTATTTTTAAAGCCTGAGCTTGTCGAAGGCGGTTTGAGGAAGATGATCGCCTTCGACAGGCTCAGGCTGCTATGGCAAAAAATTTTTGCTGACTAACCTCGATTCTAGAATTGTCATTCTGAACGGTTCTACTGCAGTTTCTTTTCGAAATAGGCTCCAGTGAAGAATCTAGCTGATGCAAATCGGTGAGATTCTTCTCGAGGGTGCACTTTTGCCATTTGTTATTAGAAATTCGCTCAGAATGACATCTTACTACTGGTTTAAAGTTGATTGAGTCGATGATAAATCTCAAAGCGTGTTGAACATATTCGTCACAATCTGAGCCTTGAATTGTGCAATTTGGGGCTTGATTTCGCTTAATGAATCGGTTAACCTACTCTTTTTGACGCATTGCGTCATGGAGATTGAACTATGATTCAGATACAAAAACAGTTTTCAACTGCAGTCGGTGATCGAATCGTTATTCGTTTACTTGATGCGGGTGATTTTGACAATATCAGACAAATATTTGAAGGGATGGGGCCCGAAAGCCGCTATCAGCGTTTTTTGCAAGCGGTTGACCACATTGGCGAAAATCGGATTGTGATTGAGCTAGAACAAATCATCAGCATGATTCCGAGCCAAAGTAATGGGTTGATAGCTTTTATTGATGATAAGCCCGTTGGGGCAGTGCGCTATGTGCGAATTGGTGAGCTCCGAGGTGAGTTAGCTATTTCAGTTGTCGATGCAGCTCAGGGTAAGGGAGTCGGTTCGCTTCTGCTTCCTTTATTAACTGAACTGGCTGTGGAAGATGGTATTTCAACACTTGAAGCGACGGTTGGGAATAGCAATGAGGGCATGATTCATTTGTTGAACAAGCTACCTTATCAACAAAGTCGGTATGCGGAAGGCTCAGCCACTTTGTTCGTTCTTGACCTCTTGAAAGAACGTTTCAGCTTCGCTGCTTGATTGAAAGAGCAGCATGGGAAAAAGAATGTAAAGCATGGGGCGCCCGACGGTGTCTAATCCAAGGAGCGCTCCATTGCCTGTAAATTGTTCAACCCAAAAGAGGTTGTGCTGACTGAATGACCAATTGATGGCTGCAGCCGTTATGAGGACATAGCCTAAATAAAGATAAATGCGGCTCAATCGGGGGAAGTTCTTAGAGCTGTTGTTGGCCCATGAGCCAATTGTCAAAATATCCCACAAGATCCCAAAGGCTAAAAAGGCCACGCCTGCAAACGATAAAAAGGGACTAAAAGGGTCTTCAATAAAATCGGTTTGCTGCAAAATCAGCACGATGAGCATTAAGAAGATTAGGTTGATTGTGCGGGCTGGCGACAGCTGTTTGCGACGGAACCAAACGGCCGTTAATCCCAAGAGTAACAGCATCCACCAAAAATCGACGGGGAAAGAGCCCTGCCAATTGAGCACCTCTAAGGGTCTTCCGGGGTCAGTGAGTCGAAACCAGACGATTTGAAAGCCTGCAATTGATAAGAACAGGCCAGAAAACGGCCGTTTTTGCCATCCTACGCGCATTCCCCACAGCAAAATAAATGCACCAAAAATAATGACAAACCAATCCGTTTGGTCCGTTACAAACTGTGTGATGCTATTCAGCCTGTCTACAAGCGATGTGGCGTTGACAAGTGTCAGGATGGGTAAAAGGAGCAGGATGGCGACGTTAAAAACGGCCGCAGCTACTAATCCTGAAATGATGTAAAGAGAATATTTATCGACGATGTTGTCGAGTGCCTCTTCTTGGATAAACGGCCGTGTTTCTCCAGCCCAGCGTTTGAATATTCGCCAAAAAATGAGCACCACGCCAATAATCACTGCGCCACTCACCAACCCTAATAATGAATCTTGCAGGGCACGCTGTGCCAAGTAGGTGCGTCCTTCTTGGAAAAGCTCGATAAGTAGTAAGACGATGATGACAACAAGACTGGCACGAAGCGTAGAGGCTGGTAATCTGAACGCAATAATCTCGCTGCTCCAACCTGATAACTTGCGCACAAACCGAGCAATTTCCATACCGATAAAAATGACAAATCCTAATACCAAGATCGTCATGGAGCTTAAAAAGACTTCAAGACTAGCAATCCCTAATGAAGTGCCGAACTCTTCCAAAGCATCAACCATGGAAATGCTGGCCATGCCAACCAGCAAGCTATTCAAAAAGAAGATGACGCCAAATTCAACACCCGGGCGTGGTGGGCGGAATGAGCGATAAATTAAGACGACAGCAATCGTGAAATACGATATCAGCGCTAAACCCACTTGAATAATGCGGCGCGCATTGACAAAGCTCACGCTTAATGCGCCGATGAAGGTGAAAAACATTTGCATAAAGAGAAGCAGATAAACGTAGATGAGGAAATATTTGAGCCAACGATTGATGCGAATAGAGCCAGCCAGTAAAAAACTCCAGCCCATTGTGATCACAAAAAGTGTCTGAGGCACGAGCGATTGCGGGACAAGAGCTCCCCGTCCGCTTGTGGCACGAGTATAAGTCAAAGGTATGAGTGTTTCTTGATTGCGAAGGGTGTCACTGAAAATGATTAAGCCAAGCGTATAAAGAATGACAAGAAAGCCAGAGATGATAATCAATTGGACTGGTCTAGATAGGCCATTTAAACGCAAACGGCCTTCATTCAAATCGGACCACACAAAATCCCGAATGCCACCTACAAAGATTTGGTAGAAGAGAGAACGGCCGTTTTCCTGTTCATGATTGCTTGCCATGCGTTAATTCCCTATCAAATACAATCGAGATTGATTGTCGATGACCCAAAAAATGCCATCGTCGCCCAGGACACTGTTGTAAACGCTAAATTGAAGTCGCGCGTCCCCGAAGTTAGGATGAGCGCCTTCTATATCCCATTCTTGAACAAGATTTCCCGATTCATCGAGTAAATAGACTTCAGTTTGCGCTCCATTAATAAGAAGATGATTTCTTGTGACGATGGGTGACCCTTGATATTTGCGCTCACCATCTTGCCACAATAAACGGCCGTTTTCAGCCGAATAAACTCGCAGATCATTAAATACATCAATGAGGTAAATTTTGCCGTTAAGTATGGCTGGTTTT
>JANQSK010000851.1 GCA_028284105.1 Anaerolineae bacterium | reverse complement strand
CCCGCAAGGGGTTTTTTTATGAGGAAAATATTATGCCAAAAGCAAAAACAAAAAAATATAAGTTAAAAACTTATAAAGCAGCGGCTAAACGTTTTCGTGTTACTGGTTCTGGTAAAGTGGTTCGCACCAAAGGTGGAAAGAGCCATCTTCGCCGCCGGAAATCAAAACGTGTAAAGTCACAATTCGATAAGATGTTAGTCGTAACCGCCAAGGGAGATCGCAAACGCATTCAGAAATTGGCGCCTTACATGAAACAATATAAAGCAAACCCGCCAGCATAGGTGGCTTATTCGCTACCTGGCTTCGGTCTGCTCTTGATAGAGCATGGGCTTGAATGTCCAGGTGCTAAAATGCGAGGATTATTATGAGAGTAAAAGGTGGGTATACAACCCAACGACGTCATAAAAAAATATTAAAAATGACAAAAGGCCAGTGGGGAACACGCAGCAAGCTGTTCCGTCGTGGTAATGAAGCCATGATGAAATCCTACTGGTACGCTTACCGTGACCGCCGGGTTCGCCGTCGTGAATTCCGTAAGTTATGGATTGCCCGTATCAATGCTGCATCACGGGCAAATGGCATGAGCTACAGCCGATTAATTCATGGGTTGAAGCAAGCCAATGTTTCATTGGACCGTAAAGTGTTAGCCGACATTGCTGTACGCGACGAAGCTGCATTTGCTGCCATTGTAGATATTGCCAAAAAGGCACTTGCTTAAATCTATTTGCGCCTAAACAACAACAATTTAAAAGCCGCCCTGGTCTCCAGAGCGGCTTTTTTATTTTAAACAGGTTGAGAGTGAGTTTTGCTGCTGCCTGTCGCTAAAAATCGACCTGCGGATAATCTTGACTTAGATTGCTGCTATTTATTCTTATTCATAGGTTGATGTAATATAAATTCGGGAATCGCCAGTTGAAAGATATAGATTCCCGTCGCTTGTGATATCCAGAAATGCACTTGAAGTTCGACCAACTCCGATGGATCCTTGATATTCACCAGCAAAATCCCACAAATGTATGCCATTGCTCTCATCTATAACAAAAATAATCTCGCGCTGTCCGTCAACCGTAATATCAACAAGTGAGGTGTAGTTAAATGGAACTGATATAATTTTTTCCGTATTGGCAACTAAATCTACAATTAATATTTGATTTGGAGGAAGTAAAAAGAAAAGTTGCTGGTTATTCTCTATGATGAATCGCTCGGCGTACTGAGCACCCCATTGATTTAAATCATATTCTATTTCTAGTTGACCAAATGCTGAGTATTGGCTGAGGCGTTGATTCCCTTTGTCCAAAATAAAGAGGCTATCGGAGTTTTGCTCATAAACTAGATCAACGATGAGATTAAATTGCCCTCCGGATAAACCCCTTTCTCCCCATTGGGAAACTATCTCGCCAGAGGAATTAAGAATAAAAATTTCCTGTGTGCAACCATCTGCTAATATGAGCAAACCGTCTGATAAAGTGTCTAAACTATAACGGCCACAATCTAACGAATGACCGTCGATTTCTGAAATGGATTGAATAAGCTTTCCTTCTGTATCAAGATGAATTAGCCATTTACCTGGTGTACCGTCATATACATCCCAACTTGCTAATATCCATACTGTGTCATCTTTTGCTACTGTGACCCCTTCATTATAATCAAATTGATTTTCCAGTCGCGTTGAGGAGCCGAAGCTGTTTAACAACTGACCTTCACTGTCAAAATGATGAATGATTCCATCTTTGTCACTAAATGTAGATTCTAAGATAAATAAACCACCTTCCTGAGAAGCAACCATATTGCGAAAACTTAAATCAATTGTCCATGAATCTAGAAAATCTCCTTGAATATTTCGTAGCGAAATATGATTGTCAGTGCGAATATAGAATGTTCCATCATCTCTTAGCGCAATATTGTCAGCTTGGCCAATATTGGCAATTGTGTGCTGTCCTGAAGGATCGAGCATTACAATTTGATTCCCGTTATGATCAACAACGTAGATGTTTCCATCTTGATCTCGATCCATATCCGTAATTAATTGAAATGGAGAATCTTCAGGACCATTCCATATTGTTTGAAAGGTGCCGTCTTGATTTAAAATAATGACACGATTGCTGCGATCTTCTGTTACAAAAATACGGCCGTTTGCATCATAGCTTATTAAATCAACATGATCTGTTGGATAGTCATAGCCACCCTCAGGTTCTGGCCAATCTGAGTAAGATGTTAATAGTTGACCATTGGGACTTAATTTTTCGACTCGATTTTGCCACCAATTAACAGCCAGAAGATTACCATCTGGTAAAAAGTGTAATTCGGCACTATCTTCACTGTCACTTGGTTTAATTTCGAGCAACTCACCGTGAGGGGAAAAAATTTGCCAACGATCATTTCCATTATCTGCGACAAGCAGATTGCCTTCTGGCGTTATTGCCATTCCACTGGCAAGGTGAAATTGAGAAGGCGCATCTCGCTTTCCAATAGTATCAATGATGGTTATTCGATCTGTATAGAATTCAGTTAAGGATGGGACCGTAGTGGGTGTTGGTTCTGATATTTGAACTGGGAAGGATGGTTCTGGAATAGCAATAATTTCATTTTGGCAGGTCATTTCTGTATGTGGCTCAGTTTCAAAGTGCGCTTTATAACCCCAACCAAATTTTGGGCTTGGGTACACTTCAAATGGCAAAAGGGGACGCATGGTTATTTGATATTCAACATTGTTTTCCTCGAATATTCTTGTTCGCTTTTGGCTAAAATAATCGAATAATTGCGTTGCTAGTTCACCTTCAAAGTAAAACTCACCTGAGTAATCGACATCTAAGGAACTTAAGGGTAAATCTGATACTCCCCATAACTCTGCAGGCTCATCATAAAAATTATCCTTTTCAACTAATAGAAGGACTCTTGAAGGAATATATGGTTCCTTCTCAATAAATTCCAAACCTCTAAGTAGGTTGTTGGCAGCAAAAACTGGCGCTAATTCAACTAGTGCTGGGCTTTCTGAGCCTTCGCCTGCAAGCATTTCTTCGGCAAATGCTAGACTTTCAACTGAAGTTTCCTGTGGATTCCACGCATTAATATTGATATGGGTAGTTGAATCACCTGAAAGTGCCCATAATCCGGTGTCACCATCTCCTGAATAGTCTAAATATCCAGTCTGATTAATAGATATCAAGGTATTGCACATTTCTTCTTGTGACATTCGTGAAATCCAAGGTAAAGAACCAGAAGAACTACCGATGACTGTTCCGTTTGAATAAATGATTAATTCGGGTAAATAAGACCAAACCTCATGATAAATATCATACCCCCATTGATCTTGAACGGAGATGAGAACAGGATTTGTATCCCAAGTAAATGAATCTAATTCAAACGCGCCTGTTGTCGTAGTATGGGGTATCGTAGGAGGCATATTAACAGGTGTAGATGTTGAATTTATTTTTGGAGTTAATTCAGGTGTTGAAGTAATTCTATCTGGTGCGCAAGCTACAAGTAAATTTAATTGTATGAACAGGAGCAGGAATAACCAGAATGGGCTTAATGAATAGTTGGATATTTTCATGAGTAACGCTCGTTTTTCTCGCAAATATTGACTGACATTTTGTATAGTTTATTTAACGATGAATTCTTAGAAATTGTTCCATGAAATCTTACTAATTCATTTATGTAATCTGATTGCTCCCCAAATTGCACAAGAAATCACTTGATTTTAAAAGGGAAAATAAGTTGAATCCTTATAAATCCTTAAACCTTTTGTCTAATGTGATAATGAGCTGTTGTTCGAAACCACGCAAAGGCTTGCCGCGATAAATTGCTCGCGCCGCTCCATAGTTGAGCCGAAATGTATCGGCAGCGAGTTCAAAGAGGGAACCCCATTTTTGGTAAGCAATAGGCAATGGTGTTACTTCGCAATAGCCATTTAAAAGTTGATCCACCAGTGCTTGCCCATTTTCATATTGGCGGAATCGAGAGATTAAACGAGCAAGGCAAAAAGCATACGGGCCTATCCCTGAATCGTTAAAATCTACCAAGCTAACCTTTCCTTTGTGCCAAAGTACATTGTGCATTCCCAAATCAGCATTAATGAGACCAAACTCCTTTGCATCAAGCGTCGCGATAAGCTTATTTAATGTTTGATAGATTTGATGCACCATTTTTGCGGCATTGGGATCTATTTGTTCAAGTCCTTCATGGGGTGTTCTGGGCATGTGACACATGAGATGCGCATCCCAAATTTTGATGGCACCTGTTGGAGGTGGAGGCTGGGACCTGGAATGTAAATGTAAAGCCCCAGTGAGTTGCCCAATTGACCTGGCATGTTGGAGAGTTGGGTGAAAAGAACGACGACCAGGAAGCCATGAGAGTAGCGTGCTGGCTCTGAGAACACCATTGGAATCTGTAACTTGCGCAACTCGACCCCCATCAACTGTTCGCATCACTTTTGGAACAGCTAACCATTGATTACTAGATAGTTTGTCAATCCATTCAGCCTCAACTTGGAAAGCAGAGGGACGGCGAATTTTCATTCCACTAGAAACACGGAGGGCAAACTGCTGATTATTTTGTGTTGTCACCCGATACGTTGTATCTGGCCCTCGAGCGACTTTGCGTAGTGAGCCAGAAAGCCAAAAACAATTAAGTGAGTCTCTTGCAATTCGTAATTCCATAGACGGAATTTTAACTGAATTGAGCGGCGTTTGACGTGGTTTGGGATATCTTGTATTAATCCATTCTAATTATGACGAAAAAATCCCCCAAACCGTCCATTTGCGTTGTAGGCGCATGTAATATTGACCTCGTTAGTTATGTTCCCCGAATGCCGGCCATTGGTGAGACACTACACGGCACCCGATTCCAAATTGGTTTTGGGGGTAAAGGGGCCAATCAAGCCGTCATGGCCGCTAAGCTTGGCGCTCAAGTCAGTATGGTGACCAAGCTTGGACAGGATACATTTGGCGAAGATACGTTAAAGAATTTCAACTCATACGGCATCAACACGGAGCATGTACATTTTACGTCAGAGGCGTTTTCTGGTGTGGCACCTATTGCTGTGAATCCAGAAGGGCAAAATTCTATCGTCATCGTGACAGGCGCCAATGATCTCCTGACCGAAGAAGAAATTGAGGCGGCCAGACCTGTAATTGCTCAATCTGGTGCTGTTGTGTGTCAGTTAGAGATCCCATTGAATTTGACATTAAAAGCGTTAAAAGTGGCTCGAGAAGAAGGGGTTTTGACGATATTTAATCCTGCACCTGCCCGCCAAGAGCTGCCTGCTGAACTATATGAACTTAGTGACATTATTTGTCCGAATGAAAGCGAGACTGAGCTTTTGACGGGGCTTCCAGTTGAGAGTGATGCTCAAGCAGAAACGGCCGCTTATCAACTTCTTGAGCGAGGTGTAAAAACCGTCATATTAACCCTAGGGGAGCGCGGTGCCCTTATTGTCGATCAACAAGGTGCCCGCCGAATTGAAACACAAACAGTAAACGCAGTTGACAGTACCGGTGCGGGTGATGCGTTTGTAGGTAGCTTAGCCACATTTTTGGCACAAGGCGTTGCTTTTGATGAAGGTGTTATGAAGGCTTGTGCCATTGCGACAATGTCAGTTCAAAAACTGGGAACCCAAACGTCGTTTCCCTCAGCAGATGAAATTGGCAATCTGTAGTTCAAAATCCCTTGTCGTTAATCAATAGAAAGCGAGCTGATTTCTGGTTGATACGTTGCCCATGTGGGGATTGTGCCAACCATTTGGGGTAAATTACGGTCATCATTTAACTGGCGAATCGCTGATGCTTCCCCATTGTGATACCACATGTGTGATGTTAGGCGTAACAGCCAAGTCCCCATATTTTCCTGAAGCGGTTGGCCATTCACAATACGGTGTACCTGCATATCTTCTTCAGTCAGGGCGTTGAGAATAGGGTCAACGGCTTTTGCTACCGCTTTCCAAGCCGCCATCATTTCATCAAACGGGGGGCTCACATTGGGTTGGTAGATGTTGTAGCGTTCATAAATGTCGGTGACTTTGGGGTGTCCAGAGAATTCCAGAAATCCCATTTGTTCAACGTGTCCGAGATGGGCTACTGTCCAGCTGATCGTGTTCATACGGCCGTATTTTTTATGAGCATGTGTTTCAGGCATATTGGCGAGGAGCTCCTGCCATTTTTCGCGAGCAAATTGATATTGAAGTACAAGTGGATGTGTCATTTTTGTTCCTTTTTTCCAAAATTTAACTGATGAAAATGAGTATAAACCCTCTAGTTGCGGGAGAGTCAAGCCTGATGTTGTGGTTTGTTTAAACATCGTTTGACAAGGTTTGGGCATTCCATTAGATTCGACTTGGATATGAAGATGGCAAACGACCATGAAGGAGAAGGAACTCATGTCTGAATGGAAAAACACCCCATTAGGAAATTTGCCGCGCATTCGCAAAGTGAAAACGAAGCGCATTTCGAGCTGGGACAAGACAGGTGGAAACGATGATTTTATCATTGTGAACCCAGGAGAAACGGCCGTTCTTGCTGATATTGCAGGTGCTGGAACGATCAATCATTTTTGGTGCACGATGGGCACCTATCAAGTTGATTATCTACGTCGAATTGTTCTCAAAATGCGATGGGACAATGAGGATGATTATTCTGTTGAAGTGCCAATAGGTGATTTTTTTGGTGTCGGGCATGCCATGAAGACCCCTTTTAGCTCCATGCCTTTGCAGATGGCCCCAGAAGATGGAAAGGGGTTCAACTGTTTTTTCACCATGCCTTATTCAGAGCGAGCCCTTGTTGAGCTTACCAACGAGTGTGATGTCAGCATCATGTTTTATTACTACGTGGATTATGAAATCCACGACAATATTCCTGATGATTTGGGTCGTTTTCATGCGCAGTGGAATCGGCAAAATCCAACAGATGGCGTTTCCGAAGAGGGGTTGACGACGCATGAGTGGTTGCACGATGGTGTTAATCTTGACGGCAAAGGTAACTACATCATCTTAGATGCAGAAGGGGAAGGGGTCTATGTTGGTTGTAACCTCAATATTCACAACTTGCACCCAGAGCACGACATTTGGCCTGATCGGGTACCGTGGCCATTGCGTTTAGAAGACCAAAACGATTGGCATTTTGCTTTGC
>JANQSK010000842.1 GCA_028284105.1 Anaerolineae bacterium | reverse complement strand
ATTTAGCACAGCATTGTCATCCGGTAGCGCATGGTTTGGTCTGTTTATGGCGTTGCTTGTTGGGGGGCTGTTGAGCTTGGCGCATGGCTTGGTCACCATTCATTTTCAGGCGGATCAGGTGGTAAGTGGGCTTTCGCTGACGTTCTTGGGGACTGGATTAGCAACGGTGTTGGGTGAAGGACTATCTGCTCAAGTTGCTCCGACTATTACGGCTGTTTCTATCCCCGTGCTTTCACAAATCCCATTTATAGGGCCTATCTTCTTTACAAACCAAAGCCCATTGGTCTATGCAGGTTATCTGCTCATCCCGCTTTCTTGGTACTACATTTTTAAAACCCGTCCAGGTATGCATTTGCGCGCCATTGGTGAGAAGCCAGAGGCGGCGGATGTGATGGGTGTTAACGTCTATCGACTGCGCTATTTTTATGTATTTGTTGGAGGCTGTTTTGCTGGTTTGGCTGGTGGCATCATCAGTTTGTCAGTGTCTCCCGGTTGGTACAGCGTTCAAACCACTTCCGGCCAAGGCTGGATTGCCGTTGGGTTAGTCATTTTTGCACAGTGGAATCCTATTCGGGCAGCGTTTGGCGCCTATCTATTTGGCGCGTTAAGACGAGGCTTGCTTGATTTGCAAGGGCCAGAAACACTTTTGGGCTTTACGAATCCGCTGTTTGTGAATTCAAACTTGGGCTTTTTCTTACAGATGACGCCCTATATTTTGACAATAGTGGCGCTGGTCATTGGTTCTCGGCAAGCGATACGGAATCGTCTGGGTGCACCGGCGGCGCTTGGGGTACCGTACATTCGGGGTGAACGCGGCTTATAGTTTCAAAAATTTACTGCAGAGAATACAAAGAGCGCAAAGTGAATAACATTTCTTTGCGCTTTTTTAGGTTTTATTCTTGCTTAGAGGGTGAGAAGATCGTCTGTCTGGCCAATTAATATATTTGAATCCGCTTCATACATAAAAGCTTGTTCATCGACCTCAACCATATAAAATTGTCCCTTATCTGTAATAAAATTCCAGCCGATAATGGGTGTGCTCTCACCGAAATTAGACAGATAAGATCCTGTGGTAATTCGGTCAAAGTGATGGCCATTTTCACGACAAAGTTTGCGAATTATTTTTTTGTACCGAGGTTCTCTTGCTAATGCTTCAGCAATTCGCTCGTCCATATCTGGGAGGGCTAGAACACGGCTGTCAATCTCAGCCTTCATCTCATCAATTGACATAACAATCAGGCTTGGATGCTGTTTGAGCCACTTTGAATTTAATTCGATTAGGCTTTCAACTTTATCTAATTCATAGAATGCATCACTATATTGGTTAAAAAAGTCCCTTTCTTCATTTTCTCCGAAATACACTCCGTCAAAAAACTGTGCTAATTTTTTCGGCTCCATCTGGTCAAGTGATGAACCTGCTTTTTCAAGCATTGCCAGATGTTTTTGTGTCCCCATTGACTTCAGCCCTTCAAAAATAAATCTTAAGGTATTCTGATTCCATCCAGAGTTGTATACAAATTGGGAGAACCCCCCATTATTCATCTGGGCTAAATAATAATCAACATAATAGCTTTGCAAGGCGTACACTGAAATTTCGTCAACTCGAAAACGCTCTTGGAAAAGGGCATTGATAAATGAAATATTTGATCCTATGATGTCATAGTGATCAGTTGAGTCATAGGATTTTGTTGAAACAATGATGGCGTCATTTCTGTCCAATTCACTCTCTCCTAATAATCGATGAGCTTGCCCGTTTTAACATACTGTTCCCGTTCACTAGGATAAGTGTTGAAAAAGATAACATTCCCATCCGGATCAATAATCTCAGCACTCCAAGAGTCATCCCCGTGTTTCGTGGCTGGCTTGGAGAACTCGATGCCATTCGCTTGGGCTTCCTTTTCGATTGCCTCAATATCTCCACCGCGAAAATTGATGAGATTCCGTTCAATGTGCTCCTGATAAAGGCTCAGCGCCATATTGTTGTGCTGAAGCACCGCCCAATTTTCCTCGCGAAAATCTTCAATGATTTTGAAGCCTAATTTTTCATAAAATTCGATTGATTTATTGATATCTTCAACACGCAAGCAGGGGTAATATTCACCAAGATCCATTGCATTCACCTCACACAAAGTATGTGGGCAGTGTAGCAAAAATAGCACATATGTTCAAGTTGTGGTGGCGTTGAAACTGGAGGTCTCAGCGTATAACAATATCTAAAAAACTGCGAAGGCTGAGCTTGTCGAAGCCTGGTTCAAGTTGATTTAGATCAATAAGATTTAACGCCTAATACTTCGTTATATAAGAAAATTCAACTTTATATACCGGTAGAAGTATTAAAAACTTTGGTAACAAAATACTAACCACCCATCAGTAAAAGCGTGAAAATCAGGACGTTAAATAGGAGCAGAAAAGTCGCACCCAATATGATGATAAACACTGGCCTTGAGTCAAAATTTGATTTCATGATTCGTAGAATAGCCAATCAATCTATGTGCATTCTCTCCCGTTGCTCAAACAATAGAAACTATCCCGACAATTCGACCAAACGGCCGTTTCCTGCCACAATATTCACATTTCCACGATGTGAAGGAGCGTCCCTATGTCCCAAACCGAAAAACCAAATGTGATTTTGATTCTGCTCGATGATATGGGCTTTGCCGATTTGGGGGTAATGGGCTCCGAGATTCAGACGCCGAACATTGACAAGCTGGCACAAGATGGGGCGTTGCTGACGCAGATGTACAACTGTGCGCGATGTTGTCCGACGCGAGCATCCTTGCTTACGGGCTTGTATCCGCATAATGCAGGGGTTGGGCAGATGACGGCCAATTTGGGTGAGTTGCAATATCAAGGCTCACTTCGCGAAGATGCGGTGACCATTGCTGAAGTGTTGAAAATGAGTGGGTATCGCACGATGATGTCTGGGAAGTGGCACATTGGTGGAGAGTATTATGCACGCGAAACGGCTCATTGGACTCCGGGCGCTAAAGGGTTCCCAACTCCTCGTCAGCGAGGCTTTGACCGCTATTATGGCATCATTGATGGCGTCACCAACTTCTTTTCACCTCACTATGTGATGGAAGATGATGGGCAAATTGAAGTACCATCTTCTGATTATTACTTCACCGACGACATTACCGACAAAGCCATCGAAATGATTGAGACTACCGAAGGTGATCCCTATTTCCTTTATCTGGCTCATACCGCGCCGCACTGGCCTATTCAAGCGCTCCCCGAAGACATCGCCAAATATGAAGGGGTCTATGACAAGGGGTGGGACGCCACTCGGACAGCACGCCATGAGGAGATGCTGTCGCGCGGCATTCTTCAACACAAATGGGAGATTGCCCCAAGAGATGAAAATGCACCGCCGTGGGAGGATGTCAAACACAAAGCGTGGGAGTCGATGCGAATGGCGGTGTATGCAGCCATGATTGATCGCGTTGACCAATCGGTAGAGCGACTCATTGGAACCCTCAAAGAACGAGGTGAGTATGAAAACACGCTGATACTCTTTTTGTCAGACAATGGTGGCTGTGCGGAGTTTATGGCCGAGGACGGCTGGGCCAAGTTTATGCCAGATATTCATAACGACGGTCGACAAATCCAGATGGGTAATCGAACGGACGTGATGCCTGGAGGTGAATTAACCTACATGAGCTATGATTTGCCGTGGGCCAATGTGAGCAATGCGCCGTTTCGCTTGTTTAAACATTGGGTGCACGAAGGGGGAATTTCGACCCCGTTTATTGCGCACTGGCCAGCCAAGCTAAAAGGGGGAACCATTCAGCATGAGCCGTGTCATGTTGTAGATGTGTTGGCAACGATTATT
>JANQSK010000809.1 GCA_028284105.1 Anaerolineae bacterium | reverse complement strand
AGTGGCTCAAATACAACCTCTCACAAAAACAGTCTGAACGAAATAGAGAAATCGCTCTGGAGTTTGCCGTTTGAAACGTGTGTTGGCAAAAGTTTCAGCGATCTTTCGACTTCGCTTTGCTCCGCTCAAGATGACCATGGTGTTTATTCGACCAGTTCTGGCCAGATCTCGATGGCGCTAACGACAGCCGACGCCGCTGTTTGACCGAGGCCACACAGTGAGGTTTCTGTCATGGTGAAGCCTAGGTCGAGTAGGGCTTGTTTGTCTGTAGATTTAGCTCCGCCGTTGTTGGCGATGCGATCTAGAATTTCCATCTGTCGTTGGCTACCTAATTGACAAGGGAAGCATTTGCCGCAGCTTTCATGTGCAAAGAAGCGGCTGAGTTCATACATCGGTTGCCGTAAATCGGCCGTTTCATCAAAGACCATAATCACGCCTGACCCCAATGGAATGTTGGAGGCGCGAGAATCTTCATACGTGAGAGGGGTATCAAGCTTGTCTGAACCAATAAAGACACCAGCCGCACCACCCATGAGCACCGCTTGAAGAGATTTGCCATTGGGGACACCTCCGGCCATCTCAATAATCTCGCTAATGGTCATGCCAAATGGCACTTCGTAAATACCTGGTTTTTCAACATGCCCGCTGAGGCAGAAGAGTTTGGTTCCTGGAGAGCTTTCCGTTCCTTGCGCTTTCCAAGCATCGAGCCCTTCATTAAAGACGGCTAAGGCAGCAACAACGGTTTCGACGTTATTAACGGCCGTTGGCTGCATAAAGAGCCCTTTGACCGTTGGGAAGGGTGGTTTAATGCGTGGAAAGCCTCGTTTCCCTTCAATTGCTTCAAATAAGGCCGTTTCTTCCCCACAGATATAAGCACCAGCCCCAACGCGAACCTCAATGTCAAAATTAAAACCCGCCACACCAAGAATGTTTTTGCCTAAATAACCTGCTTTTCGTGCTTCATCGACCGCGTTGCGGAGACGTTTGGCAGAGCGAGGATATTCACCCCTGACAAAGATCCACCCGTTTTCAGCACCCGTAGCGTACCCTGCGATAATGGTTCCTTCGATCACGGCAAAGGGATCTTCCTCCATGAGGCAGCGATCTTTGAATGTGCCCGGTTCTGATTCATCGGCATTGATGACGACGTGTTTTTCGCTGCCATCTTCAGGTTGCCCGCGTGTAAAACGCCATTTACGCCCAGTTGGGAACATAGCGCCGCCACGACCCACAATGCCTGAATTCTCGACTAGTTCGACAACGGCCATTGGCTCCATCTTGATTGCTTTTTTGAGCCCTTCAAACCCTTCGTTTGCTTCATACTCAGCCAAACTGAGCGGATCAACTTTACCGACTCTTTTGAGTAGCCAAAGGGGTGCGCCATAAGGTTTAGCGTTCGGTTCAGGATACGTACCATCTAAAAAGGCCGGGACATCATCGGGAGTTAAGTCACCAGCTGGTCGTTCACCGTCAAGGGCACAAGGGGCTTGTTCGCACATGCCAAGGCAAGGCACATGTTCGTAAGTGATGGAAAGATCTTCTGCTGTCTCGTTGTGATGGAGACCAAGCTTCGCTTCTATGGCCGCCATGACTGCTTTCCCACCGGCGTGAGAACAAGCAGAATCTTCACAAACACGAATGACGCGTTTGGCAGTCGGCTCGTTATAAAACATGGTGTAGAACTCAATCACACCATGAATGTCAGCTAGAGGAACACGTAGTGTGTTGCCGATGGCTGTTTGAACGTCTCGGGGTAACCAACCATAAACGGCTTGCGCATCGTGCAGTATGGGCAAAAGGGCTTCTCGTCTACGGCCGTTATATTTCTCTAAAATGGGGTCAAGTAAGGTTAAATCAGTGGGCGTGTTCATGTAAATAGTGTACCTCTTGGGTTGGGGTTCTCCAACCATGCTTTGGCTATGGATGAAGTGCAAAAATGAAAAGGAAATAGTGCTTGGTGAAAGGTAACTAGCTAGGTGCTAGCTTCAATCACCAAACCTTAACTATCCTTCTTCATGCCCCCCAGACGCCATTAGTTTTTTGAGACGTGCACCAGGATATTGTGATTCAATTTCTACAACGAGATTATCCAAAAACTCATCAGCATCACCATCGTGAGTGGCCCAATCTGTGCTGCGCCATTCCTGCAGGTAAGCATCTGTGTCGATCATACCGCCTTGCATAGCTGCTTCATCGATGGCCACTTGAAAGCGCTGTGCTAACATGCGCGAGACGCGTTTACGTCCGACTTTACCTTTAATTTGTGCTGGAATGTCTCGCCAATAGACAACTTGGTATTTTAAACTCATGAATAAGATCTCCACTTCTCAAATATCGGGCTAAGTGTATTATTTTTTGAACTTTTGTCGATATACTTGAAACCCAAAAAGTTGATAAGAATATTGTATTTAAAGTAATTTTCAACAAATTTCTTGAATATAAAATTCACTAATGAAAAATCCTTTCAGGAGAATAAATACCTCTATTGAATGAGTGGCCCCCAGACCCATTTTTTGACAAGATGCAAGCATTGCTTGGTGATGAGTTTGCCGATTTCAAGGCAGCTTTCAACCAACGGCCGTTTCATGCAGTCCGATTCAATACCCTCAAACTAAAAAGCACCCAACTTCAGTTTGAGCTTCCTTGGGAGATGATGCCAATAGGTCATAATGAGCCGAATGGATTCTTGTTAGCACATGATGTCAAAGTAGGAGCTCATCCTGCTCACGCTGCCGGATTATTTTATGTGCAAGAGCCATCTGCCATGACCGTGGCTCGATTTGTTGATCCTCAACCCGGTGAGCTGGTGCTGGATTTAGCTGCTGCACCAGGAGGTAAATCAACCCATTTAGCTGCATTGATGCAAGGGGAAGGAGTGCTTGTTTCCAATGATGTCAATCGACAGCGTGCTTTTATATTGGCGCAAAATTTGGAGCGATGGGGTGTGCAAAATGGGTTGATAACGGCCGTTTCTCCCGAAAAGTTAGCGGACAAATGGGGATCGATTTTTGATAAGGTGCTGGTGGATGCGCCATGCTCAGGTGAAGGGATGTTTCGCAAGCAAGGTCCTTTTGAGTGGAGCGAGTCGATTGTAATGGCCTGTTCACGCCGACAAACGGCCGTATTGGAAAGCGCTGCTCGACTTGTCAAACTTGGTGGGCGCGTCATCTATAGCACGTGTACTTTTTCCCCTGAAGAAAATGAAGCTGTGATCGATCAGTTTTTGAATGAGCATCCAAACTTCTCGATTATTGAAGTTTCAAAGACAGACGGGATGAGTGATGGACAACCCGAATGGATTGGATCCCAACGCACTGAATTGAATCGGGCAGTCCGATTGTGGCCCCATCGATTTGATGGAGAAGGGCATTTTGTGGCGGTGTTGGAAAAACATGCTGATTTAGATGTTGAGAAGAGAGAAGAGAGAAGAGAGAAGAGACGTGGGGGACGC
>JANQSK010000793.1 GCA_028284105.1 Anaerolineae bacterium | reverse complement strand
GAATAGCCACAATCTTTTTGCTACAGTGGTTCCAATACGTTTCATAACCAATACCTTCTTTACTCAAACTTGATTCCCCAGAAAAATCGCTATGTTGTTTTCGATGATTTTTCTGTGTGAGATATTCGAAACGCATGGTCATTTGCGTTTAAATGAATATCCATTTGTTCAAGCGAGCAAACCAACCCTAGCTCCTACCTTAGTACCAATACAATCACAGTTTTATTACAAATTTTGTAACAGGTTGATTTTTTATAAGGAGTGTTTTGTTCAAAACTGGTCTCAAAATGGGTGGCTACGTTTGAGAGATAATGTGATGAGTCCATTTTAAGAGTGTGGCATTTTGGATTAAAGATTTTGCCACAACACAAAGTGTGTCTTTTTAGTTATTCAAGTTGTCCGTTCAAGAATGATGTAAAAAAACTCCCTACGATCATCAATGTTATCTAATTACGTTACAAATGATATTAAGGTGTAATGCTGTGGATTTGAGCCAAGTTTGAAAATGCCCATATCTATTTCGAAACACAACTGTCTCCAAAAGGGAAAGGTCCGAAAACAAATTACGCGTTTTTTTATTTCTGACTATATTTTTGCTGCCATTCGTACAGTTTATTCATCGCTTCAAGTGGCGAAATACTGTTGATATCTAGCTCAGATAGCTCTGAGAGCAAGGGGCTTGACTCGGGGAAAAGTGCAATTTGTTGGCCACTGCTTAAACGGCTAGGCTCAACGGCCGTTGTGGGAGCATGTTCTTCAAGCTCTTTAAGAATTGAATTGGCGCGAAGAATAACATCACGTGGCAAACCAGCCAGCTGACCAACATGAATTCCATAACTTTGATCAGCACCACCTGGCACAATCTGGCGTAAGAAGATGACCTTATCTCCCTCTTCGGCCACGGCAACATTGAAATTGGCGACACTGGGCAACAGTGTGTCTAAGCCGGTTAACTCGTGATAATGAGTGGCGAAAAGAGTTCGTGGTTTGAGACGCGGATGGTTGTGTAAATATTCTACAATCGACCAGGCAATAGCTAGTCCATCATATGTGCTTGTCCCCCGGCCAATTTCGTCAAGAATGAGCAAGGATTGGTGCGTAGCGTGATGCAGGATTTCGGCCGTTTCAACCATTTCCACCATAAACGTTGAGCGACCTGCATGAAGTTCATCATGTGCCCCAATTCGGGTGAATATGCGGTCGACCAGGCCAATGTGGGCTTCATCAGCGGGCACGAAGCTGCCAATTTGAGCCATCAATGAAATTAGTGCAACTTGACGAAGGTAGGTTGACTTACCGCTCATGTTCGGGCCAGTAATAATCTGAATTTGGGCTTCATCATTAAAGGTGCTGTCATTGGAGATAAAGCGTTCCATGGTCAGGCTGTGTTCCACAACGGGATGACGGCCGTTTTTGATGGTTAGTTCTGTGGTGTTGTTGAGAAACGGCCGTGTATACCCTTGACTAGATGCCACTTCAGCTAGTGCAATCGCAACATCTAATTGAGCCAAAATCTGTGCTGTATCCAAAAGACGAGCAGCATACAATGCGACCTGTTGCGTCACTTCGACAAATACCCGGCGTTCTATCTCCAAAATTCGCTCTTCGGCATTGAGAATAAGCGTCTCATACTCTTTGAGCTCAGGTGTAATAAATCGTTCTGCATTGGTGAGCGTCTGCTTGCGAATGTAATCTTCAGGGACATTGTCACTGTGCGCGCGGGTCACTTCGATGTAGTAACCAAATACTTTATTAAAGCCAACTTTTAAAGTGGAAATGCCTGAGCGTTCTTTTTCTCTTGGCTCAAGATTGGCAACCCATTCGCGAGCGTGAGCTGATGAGTTCATAACGCCATCTAATTCAATCGAGAAGCCTGGCTTAATGACCCCCA
>JANQSK010000788.1 GCA_028284105.1 Anaerolineae bacterium | reverse complement strand
CATAATGCCAAAACAGTAAATATCGCTTTGGGGACGAACCGGTTCAGCAAGTAGCTGTTCAGGGGAAATATACGCGGGAGATCCCACAACAACACCATCTTGGGTAATTTGGCTCTCATTATTGATTTCAAGGTTTTTGGCGATCCCAAAATCAGTTAGATACGCATTGCCCGATTCATCCAACAACACATTTGCAGGTTTTATATCTCTGTGAATAACACCATTCCGATGGGCCACATCTAATGCCAACCCTATTTGTTGAATCATTTTGAAGGCTTGTTGTAAAGAAATATCACCTTTTTGAAGCCGTGATTGCAAGCTACCCCCTCTGAGCAACCGCATTATTAAGTAAGCAGCATCTGGTTCCCGCCAAAAATCGTAAAGTGGCACAATGTGGGGATGCTCTAATTTTGCGACAAGTTGTGCCTCAGATTCAAAACGACGAATAAATTCTGGACGGTTTGCAAATTTGGGAAGGATAATTTTAACGGCAACATCTCGGTTTACAGAAGGCTGGGTCGCTTTGTAAACGACCCCAAAACCACCCTGCCCTAATAATTCTCCAAGTTGAAACCCCTTCACAGAACGCCCAGATAAATCAGGCAGACCAATTTCACTTGGCGCTGGCGTCGGTTTTGGAATTGGTGTTTTGGGTGGTTGCTGCCTTGAAAGTCTTACAAAAGCTAATTGTTCTGTTTCAGGAATGTTTAGAGAGAGAGCCAATCTTTCTGCCATTTGAAAAGAGGGTCTCAAAGAGCCAGATTCTATTTTACGAATGGTGATAGGCGCACACCCCGCTCGGTTGGCTAATTCTGCTTGTGTTAAGCCTAAAGCGGAACGACGATCGCGAACTAATTGGCCAAAATGAATAGCATCGGACATTTTTCCTCCCAGTGAAAATACGAAACAGTTTGAGCACACACAATTGCTCAGTGTTTAATTCAAAATATTTAGTTTTGGCTTGAATGTGTTTTTATGACGACTTTGGTCAACTGCACTAACAGAATTCTATTGTAATGGGTTTTTATCGATTGCCAATAAAAAAACGGCCGTTTCCGGGCACGAATCAGAAACGGCCGTTTTTCAAAGCCCTCATTTTTCAATGAGGAAATCCTCCCCAATTTAGCAAATTTCACAAAAATCTTGAAATAACGCAGCTCATCCATATGAAATTTACTTGATGAACACCAACTATCAGCATCTCATTTTTCAAAATACTAGTTAGTTTTCATATAAAAACTACCGATAAAACCCTGAATAGTGGACATTCCCCGCAACAACATCATCGACCATATTAAATCGACCTTCTATTCCACGATAATCACCTGTTCCACTACCGGACACAATCGGATGATGACATCGTCCATGAATTTGGCCTGTTAAATTGGGGCAATCTTCATAAGCTGCAAGAAACCGATAAACTGTTTCAAATGTGCCATCGTCACCCGGTGCACCGCTACCAACATACAGTTCAGTACCAACTTCTACATATTGACCGTGGGGACGACATTCCGCTTCCGCTACAAAAACATATAAACATCCTTCAAGGTCACCCGTCATATTGAGTGCAAAATCAGCCCCTTCACCTTCCTCATCCATACATTCACCATCACCTGCAAAGTAGGCAACACCGGAAAAGGATGTAGTCTCTTGAGCACTGACTATCCCAATTACGCCAAGAACACCAAATAAGCTAATAACAACAAAGGCACGTTTAATCCATTTGATTGATGCCCGATTAATCTGATGATTTTCTAAATGCATCGTTAAATCTCCTTAAACTGTAATTGCTTGATTGAAACATTTTTGCTGGCCAGCGATACAAACAGTGTAGGGAGAATAAGCCAGTTTTCAAGGGGAAACGGCAGTTTGTATCGCTTTTAATATCGCTTTTAAACTTAATTAGACTTATGAATGACAGGGGGAATCATTTTGAGGATAAAAATAAAGAACTACATATGTAGATTCTTCAATATTGACTTTAGACAATGCAAAACAAACGTCATTAAAATAAGAGTATTTAGGAATTATTAGACTATTGTTTTATTTCTTCTCGAACTAGAATCATCAATGTCATATCATCAGCTTGACGCGCATCACCAACGAATTTTTCTACCGCACGCATTACCTTACCTTCAACGACTTCTGCAGACTTACCCACATTAGAAAGAGCCACTTGCTTAAATTTCTCCTCGCCAAAAAATTCTTCATCCTCATCCTGTGCTTCAACAATCCCATCAGTATACAAAATGAGCATGTCACCAGGATTTATTTGCGTAAACCCACAATCCCATGGCTGATCTATTTCATTTTCTAAAAATAGCCCCAGTGGCAAAGCAGTACGGGTAAGCTCATGCAAAGCTAACTCACCCTTTGCGGAGAGAAGATAGGGTGGATTATGCCCAGCATTACAATAAGCAAGCTGGCCTGTTTTAGGGTCCAAAATAGCATAAAAAGCGGTCACAAAGAGTTCGCTGTTGGTGTCTAGCAAGATACGGTCGTTGGCTTCAGCCAAGGCTCTTTCGGGCTCACTATCATGCGCAAATGCGAAGGTGCGAATTAGGGTGCGGCTCATCGCCATGTAAAGCGCAGGGCCAATGCCTTTATCCGCAACATCTGCAACAAGAAGACCTAAACGGCCGTTTGCCAACTCAATAAAATCATAATAATCACCCGAGGTCTCCATTGCGGGATCCAAGTTAACCGTGATTTGCCAGCCATCTAATTCAGGAACCTCACGCGGGAGAAAGCTATTTTGAATCTCCCCAGCAACAAGCAAATCTTGTGACATTTTTTCATAAGCCAATGCCTGAGAATAAAGTTCGGCTTGGTATGCTTGAGAAAAAAGCTCCTCTTTGAATACTGACGCCTGCTCTTCTAAAGCTAAAGCCATCTCTTCTGGTTTAACTAAGGATTGTATTTCAGCCTCTTGACGAGCTAATCGCAGATCAAATTGATTGATTAATAACGCTAATAGCCAAACGCCTATAATTAACGCCAGATAGTAAGCGGGGTTTTGTATAAAAAGCTCAGCTGCAAAAATTGCAAACATGGTCATAAACCCAACCAAGGTCATCTCCCTTAACCACAGCACTATTTTTGCTAAACGGGAGCCGGTTCCTTCGTTTGGATTTTGAAATTGATGCCGATTAAAGTAGAGATTTAATGGGACCAAAATAAAGTACGGCCAGATGATCCAAACTAAACTTGCTACAACAATGGGAATAAGAATCGAGGAATTCAAGCCCATAAAAGGTAATGAGCCCCCTAAACTGCGATAAATTGATATAGCCAGCAGCGCCCCACCAACCTCCCCGGTGAGTTGTAAGAGGAGCTCTCTTAGCGCAAACCAAATCACGTTTCGATTTATGAAAGCGTGATAGAGAAAAGTAATAACGGCCGTTATCACGATCACCCAAACGCCAGCCGATTCAAAAAGAAGAACGGCAGACCATAAAACGATGGGTGATAATGAAATACGATTGGAAGAGAAATTATCAACTGTTGCTTCAGAAGACCACAAAGAAAAATCAAATCGATACAGAACCAGAGCTAACAAAACAAGTATCAGCAACATGACCCAATTTTGATTGACGATGAAAAGATCTGTTGTAGTGATCAGCCAAGCAATTACACCAACCGCAAACGGCAATGCATAAACCATCCCAATAGAATTCATCACAAAGGTTGGTAAATTTACTGTTGGGGTCAAATGATGGTCATTGTCCATTTTATTAGATGTTGATCATTCGATTTTTATCAGTCAGTAAAAGGATAGAAATGGGTCAGACTCGTTCAAATATTAGATATGTAGATGGAAAATCGAGCTTATGGGGGCATTTTCCGTCCATCCACAAAATAGTTTAATCACTTACTCTTTTGCAAATTTTTTCTATTCGCTCACCTCATTATATCCTATTCTTGAATCGGGATTGGCTCCCCTCAAAAAGGATTCTTTCTTGCTACTAAAAGGAAATATAAAAACTTTGGTAGGTCATCTTCCCCATCAAAACTTTCTGTTTCCTATAACATAACGGCCGTTAAAATTAAAAATAGACTTCTGAGTTTTGTGTTTCTCAGAAGTCTATTCAATGCCTCATCAACAATTTGTATAAAAAAATTCTTCCTAGGGATTCATGGGGAGTTTGGGAAGAAGTGAAGGGAGTCCCTTAGGAAGCTTTGTCATTTGAGGTAAACATCCATTTTTAGGCAATTTATTGATTATCATTTGTTTTATCCTTTTTATATTATTTCAACGATTTCGCCATGGCTTAGATAATGATATTAAACCAGTTTTGCTCTAACCATTGGTACCTACTATCGATGTTCAAGAGGTACAAAAGGGATACAGAACTATGGATACGGATTCGGCGTCGATGTGTTTGTTGGGGTCAATGATGGTGCGGCTGTTGGTGTATTTGTTGGTGTATCAATAGGGGGCATCGTTGGATCCACGGGTGGGGTCGATGTATTTGTTGGCGTTAAAGATGGCGAGGCTGTTGGTGTATCAATGGGTGTGGCTGTTGGATCCATTGGGGGTTGTGGTGTTTGAGTCGGTGTGGCAGATAAGACAATTGTTGGGGTCGTTGTTGGGGTAGAAGATGGGGCTGGCACAGTTGAAGTTGGGGTATCAGGAACGGCCGTATTTGTTGGGTCGGGTCCTGGATAGGGTCCCGGGTATGGCCCAGGATAAGGGCCTGGATAACCTGCATCTTCAAAATATTCGAGATAAGGAGCATATAACCCTTCTCGACTTGATAATTTGATACCCGCTGAATAATCTGCCACGAGTGCTAAGCTGATTTGCTTTGGTTCGACCGGAATTGTATGGTCGTGTGTTACGTAAATTGTGAGCCATCCCTCTGAATACACATAAGAACTCCCCGAAATCCAATCTAATGGTTGTGGGGCATTCAAATAATTAGTTGAGGTCTCCTCCCAGTCGCTATCAACTGCATAAACTGATATCCACCCGCCGCGTGCTTCTTCAACATAAACCCTCAATAAAGCTGAATAGTTGGTCAAATCACCATCAACATCAAATTTCACAAAAGAAATGAAATCACTCTCTGAGCCAATCTTTAAATGAGGCTGCGTGCCAGCAATGCCAAAAGGTCTTGATTGATCAACCGTTGTATCTGCCGTCGCTTCATAAATCAGCGAATAATTGGATTCAACAAACGGGTCGCCATAGTGCTCGAGATGCTGATCATATAAAGATAAATCACCATTATCTTGAGACGTAACGACCGTCACGCCAATTAATAAAAATAGGCATGAGGAAAATATCACAAAAATATATTGCTTAACGGGAACAGTTAACACCAGATTTCTCCTTACTACTAAATCGGATATCACAAATTTCTGAAATTGGTGGCGGCTAAAGTTTGGGGTGTATATTGCAATGAATGGCTGCACCGAGAGATTTGTCTCCATTCTATTGCTAATGTTCACATGTTACAAATCAATAAGCAGAAAGGGGAACGAATAGAAGGTTTTCACACTTTTTAATGGCTTAGCCTCTGAATGTTAAAGCAAAAAGGGGCCTTGATTGCGGAAACAAGACCCCTGAGCAATAAATTGAAACTTACTGTTTATTTAGGCAACTGGTGCTGGAGCAGCTTGTTTCATCACATCCGCCAAAATACCATAAACCGTTGCCCAAGCTGCTTTCACATCAGGGGTAAATGCATCCCCTAATCCTTTTTCCAAGGTCCATAAGAGTGCTTCGCCCACGGTGTCATAATCTTCAGGTTTGACACCATACCCACCGTGACGCTGACCTAATTGCTGAACTGTCGGCACAATGTCATCCAGTTTATCAAGGTGAGCAACAGCCACCCCAATGGTTTGCATCAGCTTTTTACCTTGGGCTTTCATATCTCCTTTAAACATGGCGCGATATTGTGGTGCAATCTCAAAAAGGTGATCATAAAAAAGAGCTGCGGCTTGATCGGCAATTGGCACAACGAGTTTAAATGAGTCACGAACGAGGGCTTTTTCTTGAGGGGTCATTTTTTATCTCCTAACGGTACTTGTATATTGTCTACTTTTGAAAAACGGCCGTGTTGCTAACTATTAATGTTGGCATTATGCAATCTAAACGATCGAAAAACGATCACGATTTTCACGATAGGAGATTGATCTGTTTTATGTAGAATTTCTAGATATTAAAAACAACTTCATAATATAAAGATAAGCTTTAAAGCAAACTTTAGTCTGCCTCAACACGCTCTTCGGTACCATTTTTTAATTCTGACATCAAAGCAAACAGCATGGAACGATATTTTGATACAACGGAGTAATTATTTTTTACTTCTCCCCCTTCACCTCCCGACTCAAAATGAATGACTTGTCTTAAATGAGGGTTAGATTTTTTAGTAAGGAATTGGGAAATATTGCTCAAATACCTGCCGGTTTGGCCAAAGCTATTTCCAATTCCTCCCTCATATAATCGATGTTTAATCTCTTCTCTATCAAACTCACGATCTTCTTGCAGGATTATCTGAACAAACTTAACAAAGCGTGGGGTCAAGTCAGAGGGTCGCAATAATGATTTACGCCAACGCA
The DNA here is from genome assembly GCA_028284105.1 of Anaerolineae bacterium. GTDB lineage: Bacteria > Chloroflexota > Anaerolineae > Promineifilales > Promineifilaceae > QQUD01. The sequence continues at coordinate 1,225 of JANQSK010000788.1, read as the reverse complement.
CTTCTAATTCATCATCATCGAATGTTCCCTTCTCAATAGAAAATGAACTTCTGACAGACCTTTTTGCCTGTTGATGTTTTGCTTCTTTGCGTTGCAGATAATCTTTGGCCTCGGGAAGTGGAATAATCACATCAGGTACGATAAACAAGGTGTCCGAAACGTCAACATACGGCCGTAGACGCACACACTTGATTTCTAAACCAAAATCTCGTAGCCACAAAACCGCTGACACAACATCCGAATGAAAATTCTGGGCAACTAGTATTATTCTTTGTTCATTATTGATTTGATCGAGTTCGGTATCAATAAAAGCTTCGATAGCATCTCGTGCATCATCAGCGTCTTCACCTAAATACTGAGCAAAATATTCATAAAGCTCATCAGCTAAAAAGTTAGAGCAATATGAGGCATATTTAATCGCCTGCCATTCAACATCTCGCCCTGAAGAATCTCGTTTCAACTCAATCACAACAAGGTTAGCTTGTCTATCTATGGCAAGTAAATCTAACCGAATTCCTGATGGCAGAATCAACTCTTTACCAATAATCAATAAATCATCATCTAAGATTTCAGGAGATTTCTCAACCCACTCCTGTAAGTCAAATCTTTCTCGAATACCCAATTCGCTCAAACTACGCGATTCTAATTGAGCCAATTTCTTTTCTTCCGCATCCACTTTATACATCATGCTAACCTGCCTTTATCTCTTCAATGACCCAATCATAAATTTCTATAAAACGCTCTAAATTATCACCTTCTGCTAAAATTTGGGTTTTGAGGGATGGCCGTTTAGTCACGCCATCTTCAGGAATATCTACCCCAGGGATTTGGTTAAGTTTTTCACGCAATTGATTACGTTTATCTAATGACGCAAAAGGCCCATGATTTTTATAATATTGAAAATTGATCTCTACGCCACCATATGTATAAACAAGTAAAACTCGGTTTAGATAGCCACGATGTAATATGTTGATAGAATAAGAACCACTTTGAGCACCAAAACCCCACCGAATAGTCGTTGAAACCTTTTTTCCCCAATCAAGTATTCGCCGTGCTACATTGGCTTCAATTTCGCCATGCCTTCTTAAATATTCGGCAAAGAATGAGTCTTCATCCCATTGACGCTTAGGCCGCCTGCTTGTTGATTTACGTTGTTGTGCTTCAGCAGTTTGCCCAATAACTTGTGGCACCATTGTGCGAACACCTTGCCCTTCATATTGGCGAA
>JANQSK010000769.1 GCA_028284105.1 Anaerolineae bacterium | reverse complement strand
AGCGTGGCGAAGCGGCGTTTGGACGGGGTTTGTTCATTTTTGATTGCAACCACTTCAGCACACAATAATTGAACCAAAAAAGGATGACCTGTCGTTAAGTCATAAAGTCGTTGCATCGCCTCAGCCGTGTATTTCAACTGGAATCCAACAACTGGCGACTCTATGAGTTGAACGGTCTCCTTCTCACTCAAATAGCCAACATGAATCACTTGCACATTGATTAAATAGCTTGACCAGCGCTGAAACTCTTGAAGTGTATGGGAGCCGGACAATAGCACTTTAAATTTCAGACGATGCTGAATGAGATGGCGAATCATGCCAAGAATGACTGTTTCATCAAATCGACCCTTTTCAAACATCTGCTCAAGCACTTCAAATTCATCCAGCATGAGCAACGCTACATTGGAATCCAACACCTCCTCAACATCATCAAGCCAATCCTCAAAACAGGTAAAAGGATCGTCCAATAAATCATCTTTTGTGAGTGGCGGCAGTGAAATGCGTCGCTGGCGATTCGCTGAGCGAATCATGCTACGTGATAAGTTGTACAAAAAACCGGCTTCATCTTTTGAACGGGTTGCGGGTCCTTGCAAATCAACAAACATGGGCACGATGGTTGAAGGAAGTAAGCGACCTAAGTTATTAAGCAGTGACGTTTTGCCAACTCGTCTTTGACCATAAAGCAAAAGAGGCGGCTGGCGTTTATCCAAAATAAGTTGTTCAATTCTGGCACTGATATCTGTTCGTCCTACAAAAATTTCCTGTTGTTCGGTCAATGGGACACCGATGATGTATGGGCTGTCAATCTCTTGCTTTAACTCCGCCTCCTCCGAGAGCGTTAAGCTTTCATTGGCGACTAATTGGCGCCACTGTTCGGCAATCGGGTGGAATCGTAGGGCGTATGGCTCACTGCTCCGTGTTAATTCACGGAGTAATCCATCGAGCCGATCCTCAACTGCCTTTAAAGCCAAACGCTGATTGTAGGCACTTTCCTGCTGTTGAGCCGCTTCGACATCTTGGCTAATCCGGCTAAAGCTCCGGAGCAACGCACTTGCTGGACCTTCAAGTTCACCCGCAGAAAGAGTTTCGTAGACTTGGCCCAAATTCTCTAATTTCCGGCATGCTTCTAACTGTTGCGCATCCAATTCAATGCGTGCCGCTTGAGCAGCCCATCGCTGATGACTACCGTTGAGGTAGGCTAATGCGTTTGCCCCTTCTGCTGGCCATTGATTGATCACAAAGGTGAGATACGTATCTAGATTTAACAGGGGCAAACGCTGGTATTCATCCCAAAATGCGGAGTGATATCGAAACAACGGCCGTTTCCCACCCTCCTGTGCCCGCCCCTCATCCAACCGGTTAAGCACATTATTCCAGATCAAGAGGAATGGATACATCACAACGGGCCGCCACCAAGCCAGTGTCAAACCTAACAAAACGCCAGCCATTCCAAACCATACGACTTGGAACAACACCTCAATATTGCCTAAAAAGAATAAAATGCCAGCCCCACTTCCAAGACCACCCGCAAGAGCACCCGCACCTGCACCCGCAAACCGCTCAGCTAAAGCATATGGAACGGCAAATAAAGAGCAAAATAAGGCGAGGAAAGCAACCGTACCCAAAAAATTGTTGAGCGTGGCTCCAATTTGGAATTGAAAAAGAGCGACTGCTAAGCCAACGAACACGCCACCAACCAAGCCTCGACGCCATGAGCCTGACCGAAAAAAGATGACAAGCCCAAATGGAATTCCCAGTGAAAATGAGGCGATTAAATTACCTTGAAAAAATGCGGCAAATAGTCCACCACCAATGCCAATAAGAATACCAATGACAACACCGCTAATTTGACGAATGATGGAGTAGGATGCAGCCCCATCATTTGGTGCAATTCCAATTGCCACACCAAATGCTAATCCCCCACTCAACCCAGCCGCAAGCCCAATAACGGCCGTTTCTAAACCCGTCCGGCTTAATGAGAACGCCCCAAAAGAAACGGTTTGCCCATCAATGAGTGTGAGTAATTGTCCACCTAGCAATCCGACAATGACACTGACCGATATACCGACTGGTACACCTAAAGCCACGCTGCTGGCTAACCCCACAGCAACCGCTATCGCAAGACCTAAAGAAACCCCTAAAATCACATTGATTAAAATAGTGGATGCCGGTTGATTGGCTAATCGTAACAAGACAACAACAATAAACACCACCACAAAAGGCCAGGCCAAATAACTCTGGAAGATGGTGCGCCATAAACGGCCGTTTTTCCACTGGTATCGTGGTAGCTCAGTCAATGAAAAATCAGGCCGAATCGTCATATCAATTTGCTTGATGTGATGGTTCCAAGCAGCAGGGTGAAAAAACAACCAAAACAGCAAGCGAAAACTACTTAATATGAGGTTGTCTTGTAACTGAGGGGAGTCACTATACGCGTTTTCACTGCCTAAATTCATGCTTCATCCTTGGGCAAAAATGGAGCAATTTGCATCAATGCTTCTTCACGCCAAGAATCGTCACCTTCTTCCTCTTCAAGCGCAATTAAACGCTCTCGACACAAGATTTGAAGCGGCATCGGCCAAAGTTGACTTTTATCTAAAATCCACGCGGTATCCATCTCAGAAAATGGAAGGGGTGAACTACCAATCAGCTCACGAGCCTCATCTTCATTAAATGCTCGCAACATCGCTGTGTAGCCAAAAATGTTAAAAAATGGCGATCCAAACCCCTGTGAAGTTGCCAAATCGCTTGGGGGAAGATGGCTGCTCAAAACAAAACCAAGTTGTCCATCAAGCTGATTGGTTGCTAACGAACGCAAGCTCTCCCAAAATGCATCATCCAAGGTGTCCCCATATCGACTTAACGCAACACCTATTTCATCGAAGATAATAATGGTGGGGTCATTTAACTCATCCGCCACAATATCTAAAAACTCATCTAAATCACAAGATGTGGGCACAGTGAGCCCCATCTGTTCTAACAAGTTGGTGAGCAAACGATTCAACTCACCAAAGCGTGCATCCTGAAAATCAACAAAGACCCATCGATAAAGCTCAGCCTGCTCAAACCAGTCAGAGCGCTGCTCAGGACGTTTTTGTGAAGAGGTAACGCTATTTATTGATTTTAGATAATGTAAAAGAGAGGTTTTACCGCTGCGCCGGGGACCAATGATGGCAGCGTTTTGAAACGGCCGTTTTTGGAACAGCCTAAAAATCCGCTTCACAATCGCTTGTCGTCCAAAAAAACGGGCTGGAAACGTGATGGGAGGTCCAGCGATAAATGGAGGTGGGGTCTCAATCCCAACAGGCTTAGCCACCGGAGACTCTACCTGAACAGGTGTCGAATTGATTTGATTCTGTGACCCAAGGCTACCCTGCCGTATTTGTTGATAAAGGAGTTGCGTCTCTTCAGATGGAGCCACTTGCAGCTCTTTATCCAGCATATCAACAACGGTTTCATATTGATCAACGGCCGTATCTACCTGCCCGTTTAAAGCAAGCAGTCGAATTAAATGACGATGTGAGGCTTCACGGGAAGGCTCAACATCAATAAGTCGATGCGCAATCTGAACACCAGCGTCAAATTGACCCGATGATTCATAAAGGCCAAGTAGCTGATCATAGGTTTGCAACGTGAGCTGATGACGTTTACGACGTTCACGCTCTTGCCAATATTCAAATTCTGGCACATCACGTAAATGAAACTCAGCGAGAAAATCGCCTCGCACAAGTTGGACAGCCTTTGTTAACGCATCAATCGACCCATCAGTTACAAACTCATCAAATCGAGCGACATCGCTCGAATGCGCACTGTCAAAATTGAAGCCAATCGTTTGGTTTTCGATCAACAAATAAGGTGCCAGGTTTTGACGCAGCTTCATCACAACGCCACGCAAATTGCGTCTAGCATCTTCATCCGGCATATCTCCCCAGAACAAAGAGGCGATGGTTTGTCTTGGAAACGGCCGTTTATTAAGCATCAAATAAAACAAGATGCCAAGCGCCTTTGAAGACACTAGTGAATCTAATGCTTGATCATCAATTTTGATTTGATAAGGCCCCAAAAGGGACACATTTAGTACTTTTTTCATGCAAAAACGCCAAATTGCTCCAAAACAAACGTCCGATCAACGCTAAATAAACGCTACATTGGCACCCCTCTGTTAAAATAATATAGGCTAATTATCATAAACGGCCGTAACTCATGCAACATACTAATTAACGGCCGTTGTCTAAACCTCATGAATTTTATCAAAGGGAAAGGACTATTTTGCCAAAGACGCCTTCAAAAGGTACAGGTAATCTACCAAAAGGCAAAACAATGAGATCAGCCACAGCGTTTTTAATAACCTCAGAAATTATTTAAGAAACAAGTATCATAATTTCTGTAATCAGGGTAAACCAACTTTCATAGAGGGGTTATACACCTTCATTCTTTCGGTAGGAATCATGATAAGACTAAAAAACCGCTACAAGAAAGCATCAAAAGCACAGGCCATGGTTGAATTCGCGCTGATCGCGACCGTTCTTCTTATGCTGATCTTCATTGTCATTGAAGCCGCACGAATCCTTTGGGCATGGAACACCGTTCAAAACTCTGCTCGTGAAGGGATTCGCTATGCGATTACGGGTCAGACCTTAGGGAATGACTTTTGCCCTGTTGATGGCTTTCCCAAGTTTGATGATAGTGGGCGCGATGTGTGTAACCTTGGGGACAACAACCGCGTTGCTTCAATTATCGCCCGCTCACACAACGGTCTCAGTGGCCTACCATTAAATGAAACATCTAGTGCATTCGAGGATGACAATTACTATAACATTGAAGTATGGGGGGTAAATCCCAACGTCGAAACGGATGAAAAGCTCGTTTATGACTTTGGAGGTCTTCCGAACTTCCCTGTTGTTGTTCGGGTCACTTATCGTGTGCCTATTATTACCCCTCTCTTGAGGCCTATTGCACCTAGTGTGCCTGTATTTGGGCAGGTCGCCCTTACAAATGAAAACTTTGGCTCACTATCAACTGGCAACGTAGGTCAAGGTCTGCCTCCGGTGATACCGTCCATTCCAACGCCTGGTGTGACTCCTTCCCCGACGCCCTCCCCAACTGCAACTGAAACACCCACAGAAGGTCCAAGCCCAATTCCAACCGAAACGGGAACAGCTACAGCAACTGCGACAGCAGCGATTTGTGCCGTCAATTTTGTTCAACCTCCAGTGGCTGGTCAAACATCTGTGTTTGTCACTGGTGAGGTC
>JANQSK010000756.1 GCA_028284105.1 Anaerolineae bacterium | reverse complement strand
GAATCCTTAAATATTGCAACAGAAAATATAGGGAACTTTTTCAAGAAATCGGATGTCTCATTGGCAGATGCAGCCTTCACTTTGCAAAACGGCCGTTCTGCTTTTCCTTATCGTCGTTTTGTTATTGCAAAAGATAATGCGGATGCTGCCTCTAAATTAAGCAACCTCAACACCTCACATAGCGCATCTCGACAGGCCAAAGTTGAAAATCCTGATGTCATCTTCATGTTCCCCGGCCAAGGTGCCCAAACCATCAATATGGGTGCTGAGCTGTATGAAAGTGAGCCATTGTTCCGAGAAATTATTGATGCGTGTGCTGATATTTTAAAACCCATGATGGATCGTGATATCAGGTCAATCATTTTTGCAAATCCTGATAACCAACAGGCCCAAGATGATATAAAAAATACACTTTATACACAGCCTGCCCTTTTTGTCATTGAATATGCACTCGCAAAATTATGGCAAAGTTGGGGAATTGAACCCACTGGGTTAATAGGACATAGCGTTGGTGAATTTGTAGCCGGCACATTAGCGGGCGTATTTTCTCTTGAAGATGGTCTTAAGCTCATTGCCAAGCGGGCTCAAATGATGCAATCCCTCCCCCAAGGGAGCATGCTTTCGGTTCGCGAGGATGCCAGCACATTAGAAGCCCGATTACCTGATGGGCTTTCTTTGGCAGCAAGCAACTCACCAGGGGCTTCAGTCGTTTCTGGGCCTGACCACTTGATTGCTCAATTTGCAACAAGCTTAAACGAAGCAGGAATTGCATCTCGTGAGTTGCAAACCTCACACGCTTTTCATTCTTCAATGGTTGATCCTATCGTCCAACCATTTGAAGAGATCGTAAGTCAGATTTCTTTACGTGCACCCCAAACACCGATTATTTCTACGGTAACTGGAACTTGGATGGAAGATGCCGATGCGATTGACCCTGCATACTGGGCGAACCAGCTTCGGGCACCTGTCCGTTTTTCTGATGCTGTTGCCACCGCTTGGGAGCGTACTGAACGTGTTTTGCTTGAGGTTGGCCCTCGCAATACTTTAACAACACTCGCTCGCCGACAAATGACCGTACGTCAAATGCAAACGGCCGTTTCTTCTCTAGAACCTGTCGACTCATTGCCCGAAATAGCGTCAATGCTCAAAGCATTGGGGCATTTGTGGCTAGCAGGAGTAAAAAACGATTGGTCACTGTTAACGGCAAATGAATCACGCCTTCGCGTCTCGTTACCAACTTATGCTTTTGCGCGAATAGTGCATTGGGTCGAGCCCAATCCAGAAAGAAAACAACCGATTCAGACCCATAATCAAACAGAAATAATAAGTGCAAAACCTGCACAAATTCCTACGATTCAACCAACAAACGGATCACACACAATTGAACCAAACAAGAACACCACACTTGGAGAACCATTAATGAGTACCGAAGACCGACAAAGTCGTTTGATGCCGATGCTTCATGATATTTTTGAAGAGGTATCAGGGATTGATGTCACGGAAGCTGAGTCTGATACCACTTTTATGGAGCTAGGATTCGACTCACTTTTCCTAACCCAAATTGCCTTAGCATTAAAAAATAAATTTAAAGTTGAAGTAACTTTGCGACAAATGCTTGAATCTGTTGCAACCTTCCCAACATTGGCCGAATATTTAGATGCTGAACTACCAGAAGATGCATTCCCTGCACCTGCCCAAACGAGCGCAGTTTCGCAGCCTAGTATGATGCCACAAATGGGTCAGCCAATCGTTCCAAATAATTATGCACCCGTATCTGGAGATGTTGCCAATCTAATCCAACAACAGTTGAACTTGATGCAACAACAACTGGCCATGCTGCAAGGTGGCACGGTAAATGTTCAACCTGCGGCTAGCAACCCACAGGTAACAGCTGCAACGAATCAGCCACCTAAGACAAATGGCAGCTCAGAAACATCTCATCCAAAACCAAAAACAACTTCTGAGAAACCCAAAAAGATGCAACCTTTTGGTGCGATTGCTCGAATCAATACTGTCAAAAATAACGACCTGACAGAAGAACAAGAAGCCTATCTCAGGAAATTCATGGATGAATATATTGAGATGACCAAAGGCTCTAAAACCTTTACGCAGGAAAATCGTCAATATCATGCCGATCCTCGAGCTGTTACAGGATTTAAACCAGCGATCAAAGAGATTATTTATCCGATCGTTGTCAAAAAGTCTGATGGAGCACGATTCTATGATTTAGATGACAATGAATATATTGATGTTCTCAACGGCTTTGGTTCAAACTTTTTAGGATACAACAACAAGATAATCAATGAAGCGGCCAAGAAGCAGCTAGACCTCGGTATTGAAATTGGACCACAACAAATGTTGACCGGTGAAGTTGCCAAGATGGTTAGCGAGTTTACGGGAATGGAACGCGTTGGCTTTTGTAACACAGGTTCGGAAGCCGTGCTTGGCTGTATGCGATTAGCTCGCACGCATACTGGTCGTAAAACGATTGCTATTTTTGCGGGTTCATACCATGGCATTTTTGATGAAGTGTTAGTTCGTGGCACAAAAACGTTACGGACAATTGCAGCTGCACCTGGCATCATGCCTGAAAATGTTCAAAACATTTTGGTTTTAGATTATGGCACTGACGACGCGCTTGAAATAATCAAAGAGCGTGCAGATGATTTAGCGGCCGTTTTAGTTGAACCCATTCAAAGCCGGCGTCCAGACTTCCAACCACATGAGTTTTTGCATAATCTCCGGAAAGTAACCCAAGACGCAGGAACTCTTCTCATCTTTGATGAAGTCATTACTGGATTCCGAATGGGACATGGTGGAGCACAAGCGTTTTATAACATCAAAGCGGACCTCGCATCATATGGCAAGGTCGTTGGTGGTGGGATGCCTATTGGCGTCATCGCTGGAAACTCACCCTTTATCGATGGTTTAGATGGAGGTATGTGGCAATTTGGAGACGATTCAGTTCCAGAAGCCGGTGTCACCTACTTTGCGGGCACTTTTGTGCGACATCCGTTGGCAATGGCTGCGGCTCATGCAATGTTGACCTATATGAAAGAAGTGGGACCTCAGTTAAATGAACGTCTGAATGCACAAACTACCTACTTGGCCAATACATTGAATGGTTTCTTTAAATCAGTGGGTGCCCCAATGAAAATCAAACATTTCAGCTCACTTTACAAAACATTCTTCACCGAAGAGCTCCGCTATCAAGAAATCTTGTTTTATAAACTACGCACAAAAGGTATCCACATCTATGATGGCTTCCCCTGCTTCGTCACGGCCGCTTTCACAGATGAGGATATCGAAATGGTTATCAATGCGTTTAAAGAATCAGTTCTTGAGCTCCAAGCCATAGGTTTCATTCCTAAAAATGAGGTTTCAACACCTGATTCAAACGGCACACAAGCCCCTCCGGTTCCTGGAGCACGGCTAGGTCGCACACCAACAGGTGAACCAGCATGGTTTATTCCTGACCCTGATCGACCTGGTAAATATTTGCAACTAGAAATGGGGCAAGCTGGGGATTAAATCAAATATTCGATCGGTAGGTCATTGATTGATTTTCATCATGACCTACCGATTTGATTATTTAGGTCAATAGAAAGAAATCTGTCCAAATAAAGTTCGACAAGGTTTTTCTATTACCTCAAGATTCGGAATCTTTTTAAAAATGTTTGTTCCGAACGGATAAAGAGCCACAAGGAAATTTATGAGTACCACACCTATCACACAACAAGTAGATTTTGATCCTTTTGCCCAAGGGGATCTCATTGAGCATGTTCCAACAACAGAAGCTCAAAAAGAAATCTGGCTTTCAGCACAGCTGAGCGATGGCGCTAACTGTGCTTTCAATGAGTCGTTGAGTCTTTATTTTGAAGGCCCTTTGAACGTTGCGGCTTTACAAACGGCCGTTAACCAACTCACAGACCGCCATAGCGCGCTTCGAGCCTCAATATCACAAAATGGGGAACATCTTGTTATTGCCCAATCAGTTCATATTCCCGTTGAATTAATCGATTTATCAATTAAAGATGAAGTTGAAATTAAAGAAGCTGTTGAAGCTGAAACCATTAAATCTGTCACCATCCCCTTTGATTTAATGAATGGCCCCCTTCTTCGCGTCACTGTCGTAAAAACGGCCGTTTCTTCATTTACTGTTTTGTTCACTGTTCATCACATCGTGGGGGACGGCTGGTCAATTGCAGTCATGCTTGACGACTTAGGACAATTTTATACCGGTGCCATTTATGGTATTCCTCCACAGTTACCTCCTGCTGGAAATTTCGGTGAATATGCAAAGAATGAACCAAGCAGTGAAAAAGCCGAAGCATTTTGGCTTGAGCGCTTTAACACCATTCCCCCAACAATGGACTTGCCTATCGACTTTCCAAGACCAGCAGTACGGACTTTCAATGCGGCTCGTGTCGACTGGACATTTGATGAAGAGCTTGTTAAATCATTGAAACGAATTGGGGGGCAGCATGGATGTACATTCTTCACAACGATGCTGGCCATCTTTGACCTTTTTATGGCCCGTCTATCGGGCGAAACTGATATCGTCGTCGGGACGCCCGCAGCTGGTCAATCTATCGTTGGAGAAGATTTTTTGGTGGGTCATTGTGTCAATATGCTTCCCATCCGTGCTGAAGTACCGATGCATATCAATTTTAGCGAATATTTGAAACAAATTCGGACCACGGTGCTCGATGCTTATGAGCACCAAGCCTACACGTTTGGTAGCTTGCTAAAGCAGTTACCTATTCAACGAGACAAGAGCCGAATTCCTCTCATTCCTGTCATTTTTAATATCGACCAAGAATCCCACGGCTTGAAGTTTGCCTCGTTGGAGGGCAGCTACTTCTCGAACCATCGACGCTATGAAAATTTCGAGCTGTTCGTCAATGCGGTTGATGCACGAACCAAATTCATTTTGGAATGCACTTATAACAGCGACCTTTTCTCAGAAGGAACAATGACCGCTTGGATGGCTTCTTTTGAACAACTTTGTCGTTCGATTGTGGCAGATCCAACTATCCGAAATGATAAGTTGGCGCTCTTAAATCGTGAAACGGAACAACAGCTGATTGATGCTTACAACGAAACGGCCGTATCCTACGATAAATCAACCACAATTCCTGACCTTTTTGAAGCCATTGTTGCGCAACATGGCGAGAAAACGGCCGTATTTAACGACGAAAGTCATCTCACCTTTGAAGAGCTGAATCAACAGGCTAATCAAGTGGCTCATTTGCTACAGGCACATGGCGTCAAGCCAGACCAATTTGTGGGGATTGCACTTGAGAGAACACCTCAGCTTATGGTGGGCTTGCTTGGCATCCACAAAGCAGGTGGGGCGTATTTACCGCTTGATCCCGCCTACCCCAATGATCGCTTAGCTTACATGCTTGATGACACCAAAGCATCGATTTTGATCACCCATTCTGAATTGTTCGAAGATCTTCCCCAGTTTGATGGCAAGGTCATCTTAATTGACAAACAGTGGGACCAAATCAGCCAACAGTCTACCGAAACACCCCAACGGGTTTCGACAAGCCAAAGCTTGGCTTACGTCATTCACACCTCTGGTTCAACTGGGAAACCCAAAGGGGTGCTTATTTCTCAGCAAAACGTGGTTAACTTTTTGCACACCATGGCAGCACGTCCCGGCATGACATCTGAAGATAGCCTACTCGCTGTCACCACACTCTCTTTTGACATCGCCGTATTGGAGCTTTTCTTGCCTATGGTGACAGGTGCATCGCTCTATATTGCGGCTCAAGAAGATACGGTGAACGGGGAAAAGCTTGCTCAAATCATTGACAAACACGATATATCGATTATGCAGGCTACCCCGGTCACTTGGCAGCTGCTGCTTGCATCAGGTTGGAACCCGGTATCATCGCTCAAGATTTTATCAGGGGGTGAAGCTCTGTCTCGCCATTTAGCCGATCAGCTTTTGGAAGAGGGGAGCGAAGTTTGGAACATGTATGGACCAACAGAAACAACCATTTGGTCATCGGTTGCCAAAGTCGCGCCTACTGGCTCCATCACGATTGGGGATCCGATTGCCAACACACAATTTTTAGTGCTCGATGAACATGAACAAGTTGTACCTATTGGAGTTCCCGGTGAGCTCTTTATCGGTGGTGATGGCGTTGCTCAAGGCTATCTGAAT
>JANQSK010000745.1 GCA_028284105.1 Anaerolineae bacterium | reverse complement strand
TCATTTCAACCCATAACCCAATTAGGGATTCTGCTCATCTTATCAACAGCGATACTCATCTTTCGATTTTGGACGACAAACCATGCCCTAAAAGTCGGTCGTACTTTAGAAGTTCAATTACGTCACGCCTTTTTGAAAAAAATCCCTAAACTTCGCGATCAATATTTTCAAAGCCGCCCAACATCCGATATGGCTCAGCGAAGCCATGCTATTTATCGCTTGCGACGCCTGCCTACGCTGGGAACACAACTGCTTTTTGCTTTATGCACCTTATTCTTTACCTCGCTCGGTGTCATGTGGTTATCGCCACAAAATGTAGGCTTGACCATTATCTTGCTCATCTTTTTAATGGCTGCCCCATTAGGAAGCCATCCTTTTTTAGCAGAACGGGATTTGCGAATGCGGACGCATATGGGAGCGCTCAGTCGATTTTTTCTTGATGCATTGATTGGGCTGGTGCCGATTCGAACACATGGTGCTGAACGGGCTGTGCGCTGGGAGCATCGTAGTTTACTTGAGGAGTGGGGACACACAGCACATGCTTTTTATCGTGGGGTTGTCAGCGAAACGGCCGTTCAATCAACTGTAGGCTTTGGAATGGCAATTTGGATTTTGTTTCGGCATATTAGTTTAGGTGGAACAACCGATTCAATGTTGCTGTTGGTCTATTGGTTGATGATTTTGCCAATCGTTGGGCAAGAAATCAGTTTAATCATTCGTCAATATCCCATGATGCGTAATACAACACTGCGCTTATTAGAGCCACTAGGGGCAAAAGAAGATGGCGTTAAAGAAGCGATGCAGCAATCAAGTCAATCTCCATCCATTTTAGAAACAGATCAAAAAGGAATTGCACTTTCTTTTCGGAATGTTTCTGTGCAAGCTGCAGGACAAACTGTTTTAACGGATTTAGCACTTTCCATACAAGCCGGAGAACATGTTGCAATCGTTGGCCCTTCAGGTGCTGGCAAATCATCACTTTTAGGTTTGTTATTAGGCTGGTATCGACCATCTCATGGAACCATGTGGGTAGATGAAGCGCGATTGGACGGGCAGTTGTTTTCTTCACTTCATCAAGTGACCGCATGGGTCGATCCTGCAGTGCAACTATGGAATCGGTCATTGATTGAAAATTTGCAATATGGCAATGAGGATGCGGCAAAACGGCAAATGCCTGAAGTGGTGCAACAAGCAGAATTGCTGTCACTTCTCAATAAAATGCCAAATGGTTTCCAGACCAATTTAGGTGAATCAGGCAATATGGTTTCTGGCGGTGAGGGGCAGCGGATTCGCCTGGGTCGGGCGCTACGACGGAAAAATGTTCGTTTGGCGCTTTTGGATGAACCCTTTCGGGGATTGTCCCTTCAGCAACGTCAGCAGTTGCTTTCACGAACGCGGAAGTTGTGGCGCGGGGCAACGGTTTTGTGCGTAACACATGATGTGTGTGAAACGTTAGCCTTCGATCGCGTACTGGTTGTAGAAAACGGCCGTATTGTGGAAGATGCCGCCCCATACACTTTAGTTAATCAACCTAACTCTCGTTATGCAGCACTATTAAATGCTGAAAAAGAGGCACGTGAAAAAATATGGGGCTCCCCTCGGTGGCGGAAGCTACGGATGAAGAATGGTACGCTTTTGGAGAATAGGGAGCTTGCAAGATGATGATATCAGAAATTTCTTGGCCATTGAGTCGGCTGGATGAAGCTATGACCCAACTCGTTCATCAGGCAAAATTGGTGCCTGATCCTCAAACACTGTCGGTTTCATTTCCTGAAGTGGCAAACGTGGCGCAAATTGAAACGTGGCTTCATGAATCTGCCTCTTATTTAGGTGTGGAAGTCATAGAAACGGCCGTTACCTATCCACATCTCTCTGCTTTCCTTGAGTCTGTAGGCCCCTCTGTTTGTTTATTACCCCAAAATGAATCACCCCGTTTGCTCATTATTTTGACGCAAATGGGTAAAGCGTGTCGCTTGATTGGGAACGATGGAAAAATTTATACAGTTCCCGTTGATCAAATTCGAGCAGCATTATGCGACTCTTTGGAAGCGGCTCTTGAACCAGAAATTGATCAACTCTTCAGTCGTGCTGGGGGTTCGGCCCGAAAAATGGCTAAGGCGCGTACGCAAATATTAAATGAACGTTTAGCTCACCAAACGATTGGCGGTTGTTGGCAAATCACCCCTCAACCAAGTATCAGCTTTTGGCATCAGATTAAACTGGCAAAAGTGCCTCGGCTAGCATTCTCATTTTTGGCATTTCATGCAATTCAGTACGGACTATTTCTACTATCTTGGTGGGCAATGGGTCAATCTGTGTTTGCTGGTGATATCCAGCAGAATTGGCTGGCAATTTGGGCAATTTTAATCCTGTCGCTTGTTCCATTTCGATTAGAAGTGACTTGGCTGCAAGGAAGAATTGCTGTCCGGATTGGGAAACTGCTCCAAAAGAGATTGTTATTTGGCTCGCTCAAAATGCATCCTGATGAGATTCGGCATATGGGTGTTGGTCAGCTCATGGGACGTGTCTTTGAATCCGAAACGGTTGAAACGTTGGCTGTCAATGGCGGCTTATTAGGCCTAATGGGGCTTATTGAGCTTATTCTTTCAGGGCTGGTTTTTACTGCCTTGCCGAGTGGATGGCTGTTTTTGCTTTTGCTCATAGGCTGGATTGCCATCTTGGGAACGATGGCTCTGCGTTATTATGAGCGCTCCATGGCCTGGACACACCGCCGAAGAATTTTAACCCATGATTTGATTGAAAAGATGGTGGGACATCGAACACGTATGGTTCAGATGCGCCCTGCCCGTTGGCATCAGAAAGAAGACCAACTTTTAGAATCTTATCAAGTGGAATCTGTGGAGCTCGATCAACTTTATGCTCGATTTACTTCACTCGCTTCACATGGGTGGGTTGTTTTAAGCTTATTTGGCCTAATCACTTTATTGCTTGATTCGCAAAATCATGGTGCTCATATTGCTTTGGCTTTGGGTGGGATATTAAGTGCCGCTTTGGCTTTGAACCGATTGTCCAATAGCGCATTGCTCTTACTTGAAACGGCCGTTTCTTGGGAACAAATTGTCCCTTTATTCTCAGCAGCGGCTCGGACAGAAAACGGTGCACCTCCCGATCCTGTATTGACTGAGAATTTTCAATCCGATGCCCCTTTACTGGATATTCGAGGTGTTCAATATCAATATCCGCGCTCAAAAACGGCCGTATTACAAAACTGCAATTTATCCGTTCAAAAAGGGGATCATTTTCTAATTGAAGGGGAATCTGGGGGTGGGAAATCGACACTTTTTGCAATGTTGACAGGGCTCAGAAAGTTCAATAAGGGTTCGATACAAATAAACGGCCGTGAATTTGCCCATTTAAATGGTGGTCAGCGACAAAAGCATATTGGGGCTGCACCTCAATTCCATGAGAATCATGTTTTGGGGAGCACCTTCTTATTTAATCTTGTAATGGCAAAACAGTGGCCCCCTACAAAAGAGCAATATGCAGAAGCATGGGATATTTGCCAAGAACTCGGTCTTGGTGAGTTATTGGCAAAAATGCCAGCTGGGATGCTTCAGATGGTTGGTGAGATAGGATGGCAACTCTCTCATGGTGAAAAAAGTCGATTGTATATTGCCCGGAGCTTATTGCAGGGAGCTGATGTGCTCATGTTGGATGAAAGCTTTGCAGCACTCGACCCCGAAAATATGCAACGCGTCATGTCCTGTGTTACAAAGCGGGCCAATACGTTAATGGTCATTGCCCACCCTTGAGTCTTATCTGCAAGCTCACTGATTTTGTAACACCATCACATATTTAAATAGTGTGCTTCACATCGAAGAGTAACTAAAAAATAAGTCATTCAAGAGCATTGGTGTAAGCATATGCTCCTGATTTCTCTCCTTGGGGTATCTTGTGCTGGGTGGAGGGTGTCTTGTTCCCTTGTTGATTAATAAGGGAACTTTTTTATATTAATTGGCGGCGCTTCAAATCTGCGGTAATGCGGTCACAAACGGCTGTTTTGCTTTCACCCATAAAAATCCCAAATCGATCTTCTTCAGGTCGTTTTTCAACGGCAAAATAGAGATGCCCGCTTTTGTAGTGGGCTATGGGCGTATTCCCCATCATTGTCTCTTCAAGTAAATCACTTGTCTTTTTTAAACGCTCCCAATAAGACGGCATGAGGCGATCAGGCCTCAAATCATAGGAATCCTCAAGGCGATTGTCCCTTTTTAACGCCTTGGCAACTTGTTCATGCAAAATAAAGACTTCGTGATCACCTCGATTCACTTCTTGGCGATCACTGGCTGCATAGGCATAAATGGAACGGCCGTTGCTAGACTGAAATACAGGTGCCCAAAAATCTTCTCCTTGTTGGAGTCGCTTTTTTAAATACATCACAGGACGTCGCAAACCCAGCGTATGCCGACTGATACCTCGAACGTGCAGCTTATCGCTGAGACCTTCTTCTCCGAGAATCTTTGCGTCATGCAAAAAGTCCGTGAGATAGTGTCTCACCTTGGAAAGCTCAACATGACGGAAAACGGGGCCTTCATTCGTGATCGCCACCACTTCATCACCAATTGTGTAAACAGGGAAGATGGCCCTGGCGCGTCTAGCAATAAATACATACGTTGGGAATCGAGCCGCATTAATCAACCCGCGTAATATCCGCTCAATTTTAGGGCTAAGCTCTTGAGGTTTGTTGGCATCTAAGCTAAACCCAAAAATTTCTGCATGGAAGCTTTTATTAAGGCCCTGATGACGAACCAAGATGGGAACTTCGTAAACGGCACCTGGATCTTTTGTGGCGGAGATAATTTCAACACGGGCGGTATAAGGAAAAACTTCGGCAAATTCGTCGGCAGCAATCTGGCGGGTGATGGTGATTTTCATAGGTATAAAAAAATAATTGGTAATTAGCAATTTAAAAAATAATTACTAATTACCAATTACAAATTTGGATCTAATTTAAAAAGCTAATAAATGTTAACACTAATCTCCGCTAGTGGCGATGGTTGTACCAAATTCTGGATAGTTAACTGAACCGTGTTCGCTGAGGTCCAAACCTTCCAACTCTTCTTTCTCTGATACACGGAGAATGCCCGCTGCTTTCAAGGCGTAGAAAACGATACCCATGGTTACAAATGCCCAAGCACAGTAAACAATTGAGCCAAGTAGCTGGATGCCCAAGCTTGCTGGGCCAAATAAAGCTGCTGCAATACCACCCCAAATGCCGCACAAACCGTGAACTGGCCATGCACCAACGGGATCATCAATTTGAACTTTCTCAAGAAGAACCATACCACCAACAACCAATGCCCCAGCAATACCACCGATAATGAGTGATGAGAAGTTAGAGACAATGTCTGCATTGGCGGTAATACCAACTAAGCCAGCCAACAAACCATTTAATGCATAACTAATGTCTGGCTTGCCTGAAGACATGAATGTCGAAATTGCGGTAGCCACAACAGCCCCTGCACAAGCCGCTAAGAATGTGTTAACAGCTACGGTAACAACTGCAATCGTATTCCCTTCACCGGTCATAGCTAATACTGACCCAGGATTAAATCCGAACCAACCAATGAGAAGAATAAAAACACCCAAAGTTGCTGCTGTAATATTATGACCTGGCAAGGCGTTGCTTGAACCATCTTTGTTGAATTTACCAATGCGTGGGCCAAGAATGATAGCCCCTGCTAAACCTGCGAAACCACCAACTGCGTGCACAATGAGTGATCCTGCAAAATCATGGAAACCTAATTCTGAGAGGAAACCACCACCCCATTGCCATGAACCTGCAATTGGGTAAATTAAACCGGTCAAAGCAGCGCTATAAACTAAGTAAGAACGGAACTGCATACGACCTGCAACTGCCCCAGAAACAATCGTTGCAGCAGTAGCTGCGAAGGCAACTTGGAATAAGAAGTCTGTTTGATAATGGGGGAAATAGCTCGCGTCTAATGCATCTTGTCCTGGAATACCAAATCCACCAAAGCCGAGGAACCCATTGAAATCACCTGGGTACATGATTTGATACCCGATTATAAAGTACAGAATGGCTCCAACGCCCATATCCATAATGTTTTTGAATAAAATGTTGATTGTGTTTTTACCGCTGTTGAAACCTGATTCAACAAGCGCGAAGCCTGCCTGCATAAACAAAACTAGAACAGCAGCGATAAACATCGTTAAATTGTCAATTGCAAAGGCAATCTCTTCGTTTGTAAAGCCTTCTTGAGCGAATGCGGTGCTTGTCAGTGAAAAAGCAACGGCAAACAAAATTGCGGATAAAGCGACACGCCATAGACGTTTTGAAACATGATACTGTGGTAGCATTTTGATTCTCCTAAAATTCTTCAATCTTCTTCCTAAAAATTGGGCCAAGTTTTGTTTGTTTGCCGGCAGATAAAACAAAAGACGCCTGGGAAATGTTTATTTTGAGGGAATCAAAATCGTCATTTCTCAGGCGTCTTGGCCTAGAACATATTTTGTTTTCATGTAAATTTCAGCAAATATCTTGATATACATTGCTCAAGGAATGTGAAATTTACTAGGTAAAAACCCAAAATTTTGTTGATTTTTACAAGATACTTTTTGGTTTTTACACATCCGCTTGTTCTGGAATTCACAAGCTATGGGCTAATTCTACCGACCCCACTTCTCATTCTGCAAGCGTGCAATATAAACAAAACTTTTAGGCATTTTTGCTAAATAATAGACAAAATGCACAAACTTGTGATTTATGTCAACTAGCGGCAAATTTTCGCCGTTACAGTCGTTTTTAGGTAAAAATTGCATAATTTTTCCTGAATAAAGGGGGTGCGCACAAAACTTTTAGGCATTTTTGACAGATCGCCTATTGTGAATTTGAATACAATGCCAAGTGTCACATTCAAATTATTCTCTTAACATTGATCGAATTGTAAAAGAAAAAGAACCCCTCAAGACCTGCAAAAGCATTGAAGGGTTCTAAATCATACGTGTTGAATTCGACGCATGCATATTATTATTTTAATGTGAAACAAACTATATGACTAGGTAATTCTGCACAAAAACCTAAATTAGTGTTTGTAAAAAATATTAAATGATAGCTAGAAAAAGTTGAATTACAGCACAACAATAGGAGATTTGTAAATGTTCCCAAAATTTTCTTCACTCTTGCCTTTACTCATTGCTGGCATTCAATTACTTGTTGATATCATTGTAATTGTGTTTACTGTCTATGAAAAATTGATAAAGAAAAATAAAGAGCGTAATAGACAATAATGGATCACAAAAAAGGAGTTGCATTAATCAATGCAACTCCTTTTTTAATTCAAGCAAATGAATTTTTATTAGTATTTTTTAGTTTTAAATTGATGATTTGCAAATTATTTGGGAAATCATCACCTGTTTTGTGCCGCAATCCAAAAAATTTAGGAAAAATAAACAAAAAAAATAATTGTGAACTTGTGCACAATGCCAAGTGTCACATTGACATTATTGCCTTATTCTCGACGGGCTTGCAAAGCCTTTTCTAAACATAGTTTAGAAATCCTGCGGGAAATATTTTCAAAATTGCCGTAATTCCGCACTTTACCATTTTGTTAGGCTAGGAGAGTTGAAGAGATGAATGAAAACCAAGTCCACCCAACCCGCTTGGATGAAAGTGACCAACAAGGTCTGATCATCAAAAACTATCCCAAACCCCAAGGTTTGTATAATCCACTCAATGAAAAAGATGCTTGTGGTATGGGGTTTGTTGTTGATATGAATGGGGAACGCTCCCATAAAATTGTCAAAGACGCACTCACTATCTTAACAAACCTCACTCATCGCGGCGCAAAAGGTGCCGATGCAAATACAGGCGATGGTGCAGGTATCCTTTTTCAAATTCCCCATCAATTTTTTCAAAAAGAACTATCTTTTAAACTTCCTCAACCATTTGATTATGGTGTTGGCATGCTGTTTCTCTCAAAGGATGACCAATTACGACAGCAATGTCAGCAGCGAATTCAGCAGATTGTTCAAGAAGAAGGGCAACAGGTTTTGGGATGGCGTGATGTGCCAACTCAAAGCAAAGATTTAGGGGAAGCCGCCCTTTCCGCAGAGCCATTTATCCAACAACTTTTTATTCAAAAGAACGAAAATATAAATATAGAAGCTGATCCTCTAGCGTTTGAACGGAAACTTTTTGTTATTCGCAAAAGAGCCGAGCATGAAATTTCGAAGTTCGTAGGTGATGATCCATTTTATTTCGCAAGCCTATCAAGCAGAACGATTGTTTATAAAGGAATGCTCTTATCGGAACAGCTCGAAGATTACTATCTTGATTTGAATGATAATGCTGTTGAGTCTGGGTTGGTACTTGTTCATTCTCGATTTAGTACGAACACATTTCCTAATTGGGAACGCGCACATCCTTATCGTTATGTGATTCACAATGGGGAAATTAACACAGTCAAAGGGAATGAAAACTGGATGCGGGCTCGCTCAGCACTTTTTGAATCTGAGCTGTTTGGTGATGATTTACAAAAACTGCTTCCAATTATTAATTCTGCAAATAGTGATACAGGGAAGTTCGACAATACGCTTGAATTGCTCACGCTCGCGGGTCGTTCTGTTGAACACGCCATTATGATGATGATTCCCGAACCGTGGGAAAAACATAATGAGATGTCCCCTGAGAAAAGAGCCTTTTATCGTTTCCATAGCATGATGATGGAGCCGTGGGATGGTCCAGCATCAATTGGCTTTACGGATGGAATTCGCGTTGGGGCTGTATTGGATAGGAATGGTTTACGGCCGTCTCGCTATATCGTCACCAAAGACAACCTCGTCATTATGGCCTCTGAAGTTG
This sequence comes from Anaerolineae bacterium, assembly GCA_028284105.1. Classification (GTDB taxonomy): domain Bacteria; phylum Chloroflexota; class Anaerolineae; order Promineifilales; family Promineifilaceae; genus QQUD01. The sequence continues at coordinate 189 of JANQSK010000745.1, read as the reverse complement.
GTGTGCTTGATGTTGACCCATCAAACGTAGCCTATAAAGGTCGTCTACAACCGGGTCGGATGCTCTTAGTTGATAGTGAACAGGGACGCATTATTTCAGATGAAGAGCTGAAATCAACGATTGCCAAAGCAGAACCGTATCAACAGTGGATTGATGAACACCTTGTTACCATCAATGATCTTGAATTAA
>JANQSK010001183.1 GCA_028284105.1 Anaerolineae bacterium | reverse complement strand
TTTCCCAACTGACATTTTGCTCCCTGCACCAGGACAAGGCGCGATGGGCGTTCAGTGTCGTCAAGATGATGCTGAAACAAGGCGCTTACTTGATGCCATTCATCAACAAGAAGTGGAAGCGTGCACAACTGCAGAGCGCACTTTTTTACATTCTCTTCAAGGGGGCTGCGCTACACCTGTCGGTGCATATGCTCAATTTGACCGCTGGGAAATTAATCTACAAGGATTAGTAGGTTCACCAGATGGTTCTAAAATTATTCGGGTCAGCCACACCCATTCGGACCCATTGATTGTGGCTGAGAAATGCGCTGAAAAAGCGATACTGAAAGGTGCCAAGGAGCTGCTCTTTGGCTCATGAGCGCTTTAAATGGAAAACGCATTGTCGTTACACGCAGTCGGGAACAATCTCAGGCATTATGTCAACAGTTCGAGGCTCTAGGCGCAACGGCCGTTTCCTTCCCAGTGATTCAATTTGAACCTATTCCACAAACGCTTGACGACCTTAAACAATATGATTGGATTCTATTTACGAGCGTTAATGCGGTTCGCTTTTTTTTAGCCCATAGAAAGCCATTGTCTTTTAACAATCAGACAACAACATCCGTTGGTGCCGTCGGTTCAGCCACGTTACAAGTCCTTGAAGCGGCAAATATACAGGTTGATTTTGTCCCAACGACCTTTACTGGCGACGCGCTCGCTTCTGGCTTAGGCAACATCAACAAGAAACGCATCTTGCTGCCCCGTGCCAAAATTGGCCGACCCGAAATTGCACAGCGCCTACGAGACCAGGGCGCCCTTGTCGATGATATTCCGCTTTATGACACGGTAACGGCCGTCCCCACACCAACCGAATGGCAAAATCTCGGCGCAGGCTTTGATGCAATTACCTTTACCAGTCCATCAAGCGTGCGAAACTTTTTAAAAATTATTCAATCCAAGCCTCAAATTTTTTTAGACCTTGGAAAGTTAAAAAACAAAACGGTTGCCTGCATTGGCCCCTCTACAAAGGTGGAAGCTCAAAAATTTGGACTACCCGTACAGATTATGCCAGAACATTACACGATTGAAGGGCTTGTGGAGGCAGTCAAAGAACATTTTAAGGAGAACGTTCTGCAATTAGGTAATTAAATCAAAATTACCCAATTAGCCGATTATGTACATGATGAATCACCATTTGAAAATCCGCCCACGTCGCTTACGCCATACTCCCCAACTACGGCGCATGGTGCAAGAAACAACATTGACTCCAGCCGATTTCATCTATCCGATGTTTATTGTGCACGGAGAAAGTGTCAGAAACCCAATTAGCTCAATGCCAGGGATTGAGCAGCTTTCGGTGGATACGGCCGTTGATGAAGCGAAAAAAGCATTCGACTTAGGAATACCGGCTGTGCTGCTCTTTGGTATTCCTGCTGAAAAAGATCCGATTGGTGTTGAAAACTTTGCGGACGAAGGCATTGTCCAGCAGGCCACTCGCGCAATTAAAGCCGCCATTCCAGAACTGCTTGTTGTCACCGACGTATGCCTTTGTGAATATACCGACCACGGTCATTGTGGGATCCTCAACACAGGCGAACATTACCCAATGTTGCCGGAAGGGTATGTGCTCAACGATGAGACGCTCGATATTTTAGGGCAAGTTTCAATCTCTCATGCCAAAGCGGGTGCAGATATCATCGCCCCATCGGGCATGATTGATGGCATGGTTTCTTCTATTCGCAGTGCGCTTGATGGTGAAGGATTTACCCATCTACCCATCATGTCATACGCCGTGAAATATGCCTCTGGCTTTTATGGCCCATTCCGTGATGCTGCAGATGGTGCGCCCAAATTTGGCGATCGCAAAACTCACCAAATGGACCCGGCCAACAGCAATGAAGCCATTCGCGAAGCCGCGCTTGACGTTGCTGAAGGCGCTGATTTTCTCATGGTGAAGCCAGCCTTGGCTTATTTAGACATCATTCACCGACTCAAAACAACTTATCCCGAATTACCGCTCGCTGCTTATAACGTCAGCGGGGAATATTCAATGATTAAAGCCGCCTCAGCCAAAGGATGGCTTGATGAAAAGACAGTTACGCTTGAAAAGTTAACCAGCATTAAACGAGCCGGCGCTGATGTGATTATCAGCTACCACGCCGTTGATGTAGCCTCTTGGCTGAATGAAAAATAAGGAAAACAATGAGCAAACTTAACATCACACGTCCGCAAACAGAAGAAGCGGACATCTCTGAAAAAGGAAAGAATAAAGCAGGCGAAACGATCTCATTGAATCGCCGCCTGTTTATGCAGCTTTTAGTCTTCACCAAATGCAACCGCATTGCACCTTTGCTTGACCAAGTCCGAGAAAGCAATGTTCAAGCCGTTATCTATGAGGAGCTTAATGACCCCGAAGGGATTGGCTTGCTCACTTTTAGTGAAGACCCCAGCTACTTTTTAACGGCCGTTCGCCCCCTCGTAAACACTGGCCTATTTGATTCACTGACCCCAAAACGAGAGATGACCATGATCGGTCGGACGTACAGCATCGGCTATGAACAAGATTTGGAATATACGCTAATCAACAAGCCGATTAGCCGCGTCACCGATCCCAACCTGCCATGGGCCATCTTCTATCCGCTGCGCCGTTCAGGCAAGTTTGAGCAAATCACAGCGGCTGAGCAGCGCACCATCTTGATGGAGCATGGGGGCATTGGCAGAGCCTACGCCAGCAAAGAGTACGGCTTTGATATTCGCTTAGCGTGCCATGGACTTGATAAAAATGACAATGACTTTATCACCGGACTCGTAGGTAAAGAGCTCTACCCTCTCTCCCACATCGTTCAACGCATGCGTAAAACGACACAGACCTCACAATATCTTGAAAGTTTAGGACCATTTTTTGTGGGCAAAGCAGTCTATCAATGGAAAGGACAATAATGACCCTAGAAAACTCACGATTTTTGCAGGCGGCGAACTGCCAGCCTGTTGATAAAACACCGATTTGGCTCATGCGCCAAGCTGGCCGATACATGAAAGTGTATCGCGATTTGCGCGCCAAACACTCGATGCTCGAGGTGATCAACACCCCAGAACTCGCCTTTGAAGTAACGATGCAGCCCATTAACGCCTTTGATTTAGATGCAGCCATCATTTTTGCAGACATTTTGCCCCCGCTGATTGGCATGGGGTTTGATCTGGAGTTCATTAAAGATGTTGGCCCTCGAATTCACAATCGCGTAGAACGGCCGTATGACATTGACATACTAGCGACTCCACCAGCCAGCGAAATTATGGGTCCCACCCTTGAAGCCATCAAGCTTGTCGTGGCGGAACTCACCCCTCGCAATATTCCATTGATTGGATTTGCAGGTGCTCCATTCACCCTTGCCAGTTATGCGGTTGAGGGAGGTGGGTCTAAAACATATTCGCGAACGAAAGAGCTGATGTATACCGAACCAGCTGCCTGGATTCGCTTGATGGATAAGCTTGTCACTATTCAGGCTGATTATTTAATTCAGCAAGCAAAAGCAGGGGCCTCTGCGCTTCAAATCTTTGATTCATGGGCCGGATTGGCCTTAGGCAAAGGGGACTACATTCGTTATGTCAAACCATTCAACACCAAACTGATTGACATGGTGAAAAAGCGGACGGATGTGCCTATCATCAACTTTTCTACAGGGACTTTCCCTTACTTGGATGAAGTTGCAGCCTGTGGCGGTGACGTTGTCGGCGCTGATTGGCGTATGCCACTCGATGCTGCCTGGGACAAAATTGGCCACGATCGTGCCATCATGGGTAACTTAGACCCAGTATCTCTACTCGCCCCTTGGCGTGAACTTAAAGCGCGGATTGATGACGTACTCGCTCAAGCAAACGGCCGTTCTGGGCACATCTTCAATCTTGGTCACGGCATCTTTCCCAATACACCCACTGACAACGTAAGACGACTCGTGGACTATGTCCATGAACAAACAAGCAAATAGCGTCGGGCATTATCCCGATGGACAAAAAATTATGACCACAAACACAAACAAACCCATCGGCGTCCTCATTATGGCATACGGTGGCCCTAACAGCTTAGATGAAATTGCCGGCTATTTAGCCGACATCCGAAACGGCCGTCCAACAACACCAGCCGTTCTTGAAGAAATTACAAACAACTACCGTCAAATTGGTGGCAAATCACCGCTACTTGAATTTACAAAAGCCCAAATTGACTCCATTAGTGCCCACCTTGATCCTGACAAATACAAGCTCTATTTAGGCATGCGCCATTGGTCGCCATGGATTGAAGACACCATTCGTGACATGCTCGACGATGGCATTGAACAAGCTATCAGCATGGTTTTAGCACCCCACTACAGCAAGCTATCCATTCAAAAGTATCAAAAAAAGATTCAAGCAGGGCTTGATATGTATCGCGGGGACATTCAATTTGAGCACATCAATAGCTACCATGATGTGCCTGGACTTATCAAACCGCTTGCTGAACGCGTGCATCAAGGGCTCAGCGAATGGTCAGCAGAAGAACGAGAAAATGTACACGTCATCTTTAGCGCTCACAGCTTGCCTGTACGCATTATCAAAATGGGTGATCCCTACGATGACCAGCTCCAAGAAACAGCTCGGCTCGTGGCAGCCGAAGCTGGATTACGTGATGACCAATGGTCTTGGAGCTATCAATCAGCTGGCCGCAGTCCAGAACCTTGGCTTGGTCCTCAGCTAGAAGAGTATGTGCCAGAACTCGCCGAGAAAGGGATCAAAAATGTGGTCAGCATCGCCGTCGGTTTTGTTTGTGACCATGTTGAGATCCTATTTGATATTGATATCGAAGCACAGGCGGCTGCAAAAGAAAGTGGTGTACGCCTCGTGCGTCCTCCTGCGCTGAACACGGACCCGGTCTTCATGAAACAGCTCGCTACTTTAATCGAAGATAAAGCTGAAG
>JANQSK010001182.1 GCA_028284105.1 Anaerolineae bacterium | reverse complement strand
CAATGTCACCAGTCCATTGAGATTGGATGATCGCATGGTGGGCGGCATGGCTGGCCTTGCCAAACACAAACAAGCCATCATTCTTACTCCATTCATTATGGCTGGAGCAACAAGCCCAATTACGATGGCATCCGCATTAGCCCAACAAAACGCTGAAGCGTTAGGGGGAATTGCCTTAGCCCAGTTGTTTAATCCGGGAACACCCGTCATTTATGGTGGATTTGCCCAAAATGTAGATATGCGATCAGGGAGTCCAGCCTTTGGTGGGCCAGAAGGAGCCTGGAGCTTAATCGTTGGGGCTCAGATGGCACGTCGATACAAGCTGCCTTTCCGCGGTAGCGGCAGTCTAACCAATAGCCAACAACCGGATGCACAAGCATCCTACGAAGCTCAATGGACGATGTGGCCAGCCATTATGGCTCATACCAATATGATGCTTCATTCTGTGGGATGGTTAGAAGCCGGTTTAGTTGCTTCTTTTGAAAAGTTCATTATCGATTGTGAAAATTTGGGGATGTTCACCCACTTTTTAAACGGTTTTGACATTTCTGAGCAATCAGTTGCCACTGACGCGATCGATGAGATTGGCATTGGGGGACACCATTTTGGGTCTGCTTTGACTCAAGATAATTACAAAACAGCATTTTATGAACCGGCTTTAAGCAGTCGTGACGGATTTGAACAGTGGAAGGCCAAAGGAGAAGCTGATGCCCTAAAACGAGCCCATCAGCTATATAAACAGATTTTAAAGGTGTATGAACGGCCGTATCTGGATCCCGCTATTTCAGAAGCATTAGATGATTACGTTGAGCGGCGAAAAAATGAATTACAAAACGTTGATTTATATGCATAAGTAATTTTCAACAAATATCTTGACGACCTAAGGGCAAAATAAAAATTCCTTTAGGTAGAATAAAAGCTCAAATTGGGGATTTTATTTTAATTTCCTTTTTGTTCTCCTCATAGAAGAGAGGAAGGCGTTTCAGAGAGCAGTGAACGCGAGCTAAGCAAGCAGCAACGAATCTCTATGCCAAATGATTATGATCAATCCAATCCATTTCATTCATGATTTAACATGGGAACAAATTCCAGATGAGGTACGCCATCAAGCCAAACGATGTCTGCTAGATACGCTTGGCGTTGCTATCGGTGGTAAGCAAACAGACCTCTCTACCATCATTTATAACCATGCTGCACGTGCCTTTGGTGGGTCAGATGACAAGTTGTGGTTTGACGGCCGTTCCGTATCCATGGTTGGTTCTGCTTTAGCTCACGGTATGAGCATCGACGCCCTTGATTTACATGACAGCTGCCGTCCCGTCAAAGGTCATGCCGGTGTTGCACAAGTGCCAGCCGCACTAGCAACCCTTTCCTTAGATAGCAAGCCGATCAGCGGAAAAGAGCTACTTACCACCCTAACCATGGCTTATGATATCGCCATTCGCACGGGAACCGCTCAGCACAACACGGTCTGTGATTATCACACGTCAGGGTCGTGGAATGCCGTTGGGGCTGCTGCAGTGGCTTCACGACGTATGGGCTTGTCACTCGATAAAACAAGACATGCGCTCGGCATCGCAGAATATCATGGGCCTCGTTCGCAAATGATGCGGGCTATTGATCATCCAGGCATGATTAAAGATGGGTCAGGTTGGGGAGCGATGGCTGGTCTCAGCGCAGGTCTTTTAGCTGCGGATGGATTTACGGGCGCACCAGCGATTACGGTTGAGGCTGATGATGTCAAAACATATTGGGAAGATTTAGGGGATCGTTGGTCTTTAATGATTCAATATTTCAAACCATATGCAGTTTGCTATTGGGCTCAACCCGCTCTTGCGGGCGCTTTGAAAATCATGAATGCGCATCATGTTAATCATCAAAATATTACAGCCATTAAAGTGCATACCTTTCACGAATCGTATCGCCTGGCAACTCGTTTCCCAAAGGAAACGGATGAAGCTCAATACAGTTTGCCATTTCCTATGGGTGCCTTGCTTGTACACGGCCGTTTAATGCTCGACGAATTAACGGGTGATAATTTAAAACACCCCGACGTTTTGCGACTCAGTGGGCTCGTTGAACTCATTGATGATGACTATTTTAATGACCGATTCCCAGCAGAACGGCTTTCTCGAGTTATTATTGAAACCAATGATGGAATGCGCTATGATTCTGACGTTGTACAGCCGCTATGGGACTTAAGTGCCCCACCTACTGATCAAGAATTGATTGATAAGTTTCGCTCACTCAGTCATCAATATTTATCCGCGAAGAATGCAGAAGCGTTAGAAAATATGATCTGGAACATCGAATCATTGGACGATGTGACTGAATTAAACACTCTTCTACAAGAGGCTCGCTAATGAACCGACCCTTATCTCAACGAATTCAACGCATTGGCACTGCCGGTGCTTTTGGTGTTTGGGAAAAAGCAATGGCGTTGGAAGCTCAGGGTCATAAGATTATCCATTTGGAAATCGGAGAGCCTGATTTTGATACCCCGACCCATATTATTGATGTTGCGCATCAATCGATGCTCAACGGCCGTACCCATTATGGCTCTCCTTATGGTGATATGACGCTTCGTGAAACTGTGGCAGGCTATGTTGAGAATACCCGACGTACGGCCGTATCCCCAGAAAATATCATCATCACCCCTGGCGTTAAAGGGGCCATTGTTTTTTCACTTCTGGCACTTGTCGATCATGGAGATGAAGTAATCGTGCCGGCTCCTTACTATCCTCCCTATGCTGAGATTATCTCTTATGCTGGGGGGAAAATCGTCGAATACCCCATGCCTGCGGAACAAGGATTTCAAATTGACAAAGCCCAGCTCGAAGCGTACATCACCGATAAAACGCGAGTCATTGTACTAAATTCCCCCTCCAATCCTACCGGTGTTATTTTGAATGATGCTTCATTAACGGCCGTTGCTGAGTTGGCTATCAAACATGATTTATGGGTTATTTCTGATGAGATTTATTACCAGCTCAATTTTACAGAGACACCCCCACCTTCAATTTTCACAACACCTGAAATGCTTGAACGGACCATTCTTCTGGATGGCTTTAGCAAGCCTTATGCCATGACAGGATGGCGCTTAGGGTTTGGAGTATTCCCAGAACGGGTCGTACGACCAATCACGGATTTAATCGTAAATTACAACTCTTGTATCCCACTCTTTATTCAAGACGCTGGGGTTGCTGCATTAACTGGCAGCCAACAACCTGTGCAGGTGATGCTTGAAT
>JANQSK010001181.1 GCA_028284105.1 Anaerolineae bacterium | reverse complement strand
ATTCAACAATGTCACCACTGGCTGTTTTGACGACCACCCCTTCAACAAGCGCCACGAGATTTCCCGCCACATCCATCACCAAATCCCCTTTTTCAACAGGAACGGCCGTTATCCACGCATCCCCATCTTCATATGAGGGAAACTTAGCTAAGCCTTGGGGTTGATAGCTGCCATCGAGGGTCGTATAGAGGTTTTCGTAGAGCGCGTATAAGATATTGGCATGGGCAGGCGTGTTGTAGGTTTCATCAAAGATTGAAAACGAGGTGGGGAGGCTCCCTTGGCAAATGTCGAGATGATCTTTGGGAACGGCCGTGACATACACAATGCGAGGTGTTGGCTTAGGTGCCGTTGTCGACCATTTCCAGGTGGCAGTTGCTGCCGGTGTGGTAATTCGAGTCACAACTTTTGTAACCCTAATTTGTTCCACTTGTGGCGTACCCTGCCGGCAGGCAAATAGGATGATGACAAAAGCACCAAGCATGATTAGAACAGCAATTTTCCTCATAACACCTCACACATGTCCTGCTATGGAAACGGATAATCAGCCAAAAAAGTTCCTAACCCAATTGGCATGCGTTGTTTTACATCTAGTTTAACGTGGCTCGGCTTTGTTTTCCGACTATGTGCTTGGTGAGTTTTATTTTTTCAATGAGTTTTATTTTTTGACCAATTTAATCAGCAAGAAAATGTGACCATCCCATTTGATGAATTTCATGTTCAGTGGCCCATCTTGATTCTGGGGATTTGATTGTATAAGGAAAGTTAAGAACTCTAAAATCTGGAGGTTGGGGGAAAATGATATTTGTGATGTCAATTTTATTGGGATCAAGCCAAATTGTGTCGCATTCATCGCACATTAATACAATGGTTTTTTAATCAGAACATAGACGAAAAGCGATGCCACCATATTTACAAATAAGACATGATGAATTTCTATGATAATGCGCCATGTTTGTTTGCTCCCTCCATTTTGCACTGTGATTGGGAATGCTTATAGAATTATCAGTATAGCGTACTTCTATATAGAATAACGAAATCTAGCTCAGATTTCCGACAAAGTACTTGGGTAAATTCATTTATTTCAAGGTGCTATGGTGGTGAAGGCGTTGAAGAGGGCGTTGCTGTGTGGGTAGGCGTAACCGTGACAATGACTTCGACAGGACGCAGCAATAGATCCATGGGGGTTGGGAAGGGGGTAACGGCCGTTTCTGGCACAACATTTTGATTAGAAGGAAGGGTTGGTTCAGGTGCTTCAACGGTGGGAGAAATCACTTCAATCATTTGATTATCTCGTAGACCATCACTGCAAGCTAAACCACTCAATCCAACAAATAATCCAATAAATAGTAAGACAATTAGATTCCACATAAAACCTCACTTATTTATAGTTTATGGATCTTCATTGAGGATGCTTTCAAATTATTGCTTGATTGTGTGGGGAAGATTGAGATGGAAAACGGCCGTTTCCTCCCGAGCCCCGCCTTCAACTTGTGAATTTTGGGATTTGGGTTGAAAAACGGCCGTTTCCTTCTAACTACTTACCTGTAGTTACTTTAGGAATTTACATTAGAGTCTTTAAGCAAACTTTCTATCAGACTCTTTAATTTAATTGATTTCAAACTTAACAATGTTTAAGCTATTTATTGTGCTCTATCAATATTTTGATATTGATAGAGTATTTAGTAATGGAAACGAAAATTAGGTATATGTATTGAAACCAATAATTTTACAAAATTTCAAAGTAACTTTAAATGTATCAATTACCTACCATCTCTGTGTGGTTTATGAGCAAGGATAGTTTGATTTACAGCATAATTAGTGTTAGCAATATCAACGTTTAAATTGCTACCCCAGTTTTCATTCGGAGCAATATTGATCCGTGGATCTTGCCTTGGATGGGACCCAGTTTTGTGTGTATAAACCCTTGCTGCAAATGAGTCCGCCCATACTTCATCTCTTCTGTCATCATGTTCAAGTTTCCCATTTGTTCCGTAATCAGTCCATGATAATCGTCTTCGGCCCTGGTTGGCTATGTTCATAAACTCAGTATATAGTTGCGTTGGCCCACCAAAATTACCAGAAATGACATGGCCAATTTCATGTAAAACATAATACATTTGGAGAGCCAGATCTGAACCACCTCTGGTAAGATCATTGATTTTGACAGTCGCAGAATATTTGTTGACTCTTGAATAATTTGAGAATTTGGTGATATTCCATTTTCTTTCTGCGCATGCGGCTGATTCTTCACTGATGCAAGTCCCCTTAGCAAACTGCAGTTCATTACCGACTAATTGTCGTAATGTTAATCCAATCGACTCTGCATAATCACTTGTAGCCAAAAGAGCTTGTCGAATGGCTTTTAATTCATCAATGTTCAGTAGAGTATTACTTAGCCATTCACTATAGTGCTCACAAAGGCCACCCGCACAAAAACTATGTTCTAAATAAGTCCAGCAACTATCATCCCCTGTTTCGGCACAGTGACCTGTTGGGTCAGTGTATAATATGGGATTATTGTTAACGTAGCTGAAACGATTATACCCATGCATAGCTTCAGGCTCTGGAATTAAAGTGTCCGCTGTAACAAAACGGCCGATTTCTGGCAAGTAGAAGCGTGCGTTCATATAGGTCAAACCAAAGTCACGATTTTCATAGTGACCCGTGAAGCCGCGTTGATTCAAATCTGCGGTTGAAACTTGACGTTCGCCACCAAAGGGAAGGAAGCTGGAACGTGAATTAGCAACTTCTACGCCTGAGCCATTGGTTGCCACACTGCTACTGCCTAAATGGTCGGTGTGTAGGTAATATATGGTGTTGCTGCCATTTTCCACCACACGCAGGGCCACCTGTTGCCCACCAAATGAGTAGGTCACTCGCTTGACTTCTGAACTGCCAGAACCTGGATTTTCCACAGTGTAATCGGCAAAGGGATAGTGTGTTGTTTCAAATACAGCTCCACTCGTTGTGGCACCATATTCAAAAACGCTCATCGTACGCTGGCCTGTAGCATCGTAGAAGAACTCGATTCGGTCACCCGTCCCATTGTTAATGACTTCAATCAGGCGATTTTCCATGTCGTAGACGTGGTCATAATTGCCTGTGGTATCAACACGGTCAACCATGTTCCCGTTTTCATCATAGTTAAACCACGAGCCATCACTGATGGTGTTTACACCATGAACCGGTTCATTGCTTGTGCCGAAATAGTCATAGCTATAAGTCCGAGCAACGCCACCTTCTGTAACTTTTGTGATGTTGCCAAAGGCATCATAGTCATAATCCAACGCATAGCTCAATGCAGTGTCGTTATGCACACCATCTGCGGAAATGAGGCGATTGAGTTCGTCATAGCCAAAGGTTTGGGTGTCACGGGTTGTGTAGCTACCTCCAGATTTCCAACCACTGACGTACAAGCTGTTGTCTGTGATGCTTAGAATGTTCCCCACATCATCGTAGGTGTAGTTGAAGTCTAAATGGAGCGTATTGGTGCTGATTGTTTCTACTTCAACCTGCTGGAGACGGAAGTTTTCATTGGCTCCAAAGTAGCTGTAGGTTGTATCAACCCCGTTTTGGAAGCTCATCACCGTCATTTGGCTTCGTTCATTGAACTCAACGCCAGTAACCAGCATGTTGCTTCCCGCTTGAAGTGTGTTTAGCCCTTCATGGTCATAAGTTAAGGTGATGTTCTCACCAAATGCATTATTGATAGATGTAGGGCGATGCAACACATCAAAGCTGTTGTTGGTCACTACATAGCTGTGCCCTTCAATGACGCGCGTGTGGTCATCTAAGCGACCTTCGTTGTCATAGGTGAAGGTTTCATAGTCGTAACTACCGTTTCGTTCCCAATCTACGCGAGTCAGTTGACCCAGCGCATTCGCGCCTTGATCATAGAAGTAGCTAGCTAACCAGCCCCCCGTATTACGAGCGGGTTGATTACTGGGGCATTGCGCCCCCAGTTGACCGCTTTTACCTGTCATACGACCCAGTGAGTCATAGTAGAAGCAAAGGCGTTGACCTTCAGCATCATGCTGTTTGACTAAGTTGCCTTGGGCATCATAGTTATAATTCCAGATTCCCATATCGGGATCATCCATCCATACTTTACGCCCTAAAACATCGTATTCGATTTCAGTTGTTAGGGTGATTGCACCTGATGATCCAGACTCTTCAGAGGAGGAATTGTCTACCTGAATCGTGTCAACCTGAATCAGATTGCCTAACCTATCATAATCATAGTTGACATACCCATAATGTTGATAGGTTGCAGGGGAGTTACCTGAAAAGTCTATAACTTGAACCAGATGCCCTTTGCCATTTGTAACTGAGCCTTTTCCATGCCCATTGGCATCAAACGCATTGGTCAGGAAAACATTGCCTGAACTTCCAAACGGATCGGCAATGATGTAATATTCCAGTTCACTGCTGTTGCCATCTGGGCCGGTAACTTGCGTGGTACGTCCCTGACTATCAAACTCGGTTGCGGTGTGGGCTTTACTGGTACAGCTATCGGTAACAAAGCCTGTGCTGCTAGGCACGGCAAATGAAATGCTTTGGCAGTTGGCCTGCCCATTGGCGTGGTATCCAATTAGGCTGACCAAGTTTTGGTCGCCAGAAAGCCCATCAACACTGTAATCGGTGCCTTGGATTTGAATTTCACGGCCAAAGCCATCGTAATACACATGGGTGGCAAGTCGTGAGACTTCACCCGGTGTTGAGCTTGGAGAATCGGCGAAGGAATACGGCCGTGTTTCTTCAGAGATAGCCATTGGGTTAGAAGTCCATCCCCCGTACATCGACGAATTCCACGTATTGTCCCAATAGCGGTACCGGCTGACTGGATCCCCATCCCAAGCTGAGTTATCAGCAGAAATTGTGATATAAGGTGACCGGTCACTTTCTTTCTCATAAACAGCATGTAAACGGCCAAATGGATCGTATTCAAAAATTTGCTGTAATCCGTTAGGGTCAGTGATTTTACGTACAGCCCCTAAAGGCATATCCAAACCATTAGCACTATCGGTTACCCCATTGATGCCGTAGAACGCATAATGTGTTGTTTGGGCCGCAATATCGCTGTTATTGACAGTGACTGACACAGGGTACATGTTCAAATCATTGTCATAGTTGACCGTGGTGGTTAAACCATTTTCATTGACAATTGTCGTTGGGTTGCCATAGCTATCATAGGTAAAGGTTTGTCCTTGAATAAAGCCGTTGGTTGCCCCATGTAAACTGGTTTCCCCATATTTTCCGGCGAATGTGGTAGTCACTAAGCCAAGTTCAGGCACGTTGGTGTAGTTGTTGTAATTGGGTGGCCCGTTGCCGTCCCAATCATACACAGTGCGGGTTTCACTCAATAAATTGGTCGTATAAGAAGGGTTACAGCGATTTGCGATACCGCTAGCAGGTTCAATGCCGTAAAATACACGTACTGCAGAAGGCAAGCTGACTATCCAATTGTCTGCCCAATGCATGCTGTCATTTGGATAGTAGCAAGTCACAATGGTGCGGTCGTCGCTTGAATCAAAGTCGTTGCCGTGGTCCCAAACAACTGTTTGGTTCCCATATTGGGTACCGCCTTGCATGCCAGTGTTGTATCCAAAAGCTTGCCGTGTGACGACCCGATTAGAACCCCAACCGCCTTGATATGTTTTGGTCACTTGCTCATCAAGGTAGGTGAAGTCAATCCCAGTGACCAAAGTTTCAGTCGTGTAATAATGTTCAACTTTGTTGACAATCGTAGAGCCATCAGCCAAATAGGCATAAACGCGATCTGTGCGGCCCTGACGATCTTCATCTTGGAAGAAGTAGGTTTTTGAAACGTTGAGTATGTTCCCGCTACTATCCTTTGGCTGAATAGTCACTTTGTTAAACCCGATTAGCGGACCATTGTAGTCTGAGACATCCCCAACGGTACAAGCAAACTCAGAAGAAAATGTGGTTGAATTTGGCGTGTAGTTTTGATTGTAGCAAGGTTTATGGTAGCTGTATTCAACAGTTGTCGGTGCAGTTTGCCCATCATCACGTGCTAACTCATCCACAACATAGCTGTACCCCACAGTTGGATATTCATACCATGCTGCTCCCCATTGTTTGTAGATACCATGTGAACGGCCGTCCGACAAATAGCTAAACGTAAAATCGCCACCATACCCATTATCAACGCCCGTTAAATAATAAAATTGGAAGCAAGCTTGACCGTTCTTGAAGAAGTGTGGCTTGTAGTTGTGTGTAAAAGTTGTGGCTGGCATTGAGGTTAATGGAGCATCATTGGTTGCTGGATTGTTGTCTGTACCGGTTACCATTTGAATGGAGTTCAAAATAACAGTATTGTTTTGCCGCTGGGCATAGGGAGTCATGTCATAATTTAGACATCCGGGCGAACCAACTGTCTTGTTTTCAGCATCCAAACGATACTCAAGACGCGGCGATGAGGAGCCACCTTCATAAATGTAGATTGATTCTAATCGATTGGTGAATGTGTTGGCTGATAAGTTGTCGCCGCTACTGCGGAATTCAATGCGAGATTGGGGCGCACTCACGCTATCTAAATTGTAGGTGATTTCATGGATGCGCGTCTTTGTTGTGTTAAGCGTCCATGTTGTGCCATTAGCGGGTGTTGTATTTTGGACAGGTTCATCTGTGGTTTTCGTTAAATAATCGTAGAAGATCTTGTTGTCGTGAACATCCGTGACCTCATCAACCTGCCAGCTATAGCTACTTTGAGACAAGCTTGGTCCACTACAGCTACCACCGCGAATGTTGAAAGAGTTTGTTTGATGATATGAGTGAGCTAAATCATCATAGCCCATCCGATAAATAGTGCCATCAGGTGTGATTACGCCCCAGTAGTAACGGGGTGTACTGCTCGAATTGCCAACTGGATGCGTTAGCCGTTCGACATAGAGACCTGGTGCATCTTCTGCATAGTAGCGTGTGCCACCCCATTTATCAGGTGTTGAAGCAGGGGCTTGCTCAAGCCGATGCCCAGCACCATTCAAGACGAGACGAAACTCATTGGGATGAACCATTTTTAGAAGCCCACCACACTCCTCAACGCTAACGTCTTCACGTACAATACTGATTTCAGCCAAAGACCATCCGTCTGCGACTGGGCCTGAGTCGACAACATCTTGAATACGGCTATCAATAGAGCGGCTGCTGTATGAAAGTGCTACAGAAGGTTGTAATCCACCACGACCGGCAGGCACTTGGATAGGGTAGGAGTATGTTGCCGCCCCAGAGAAAGTGCTTACGCTTGGCTCAACAAATGAAGGTGTCCATTTCTCTGCAGAAATCCCGGCTGACCATTCGCTAAAGTGGGGTACTTGTGCTGAAATCAGACCAGCTTCATCGTGTACTTCGATATCAACATGATGCCAAACAAGTGGGTCTTGCTCATCACGGTACATCAAAAAGAAATTGCCGTTGCCTAAATCATTAGCGTTGACTAGCTCGCGCATATCAACAACCAAACGAGCTTGCTTATCCCAATCAAAAACCTCAGCACCCGATCGACGATCGTGAATAGCTACTTCAAACTGTACCAGTTGACGACTGCCCACTTCAGTAAGTGAACTTTCAGCGTTTGCGACGGGCAAGGCAATCGGACGGAAGCGTAATTCAGCCTGCTGGGTATCCATCATGTCGCGTTCGAGAATAACGGCCGTTTCTGCATTAAACTGAATCGCATTATCCGTGCGACGATCTAAATTGATACGCACCTCTTCTCCCTTTTGGGGATTAGCTGTCCGAACGCGTCCGCCATTTGGCGTGAAATCATTTAAACTGTCGGCATTTTGTGGGGGCGTAAAATCTGCCGGTCGTGGGCCGTTTGGCTCAACGGCCGTTTGGCTAGCCATACCGTGGGGGAATCCGGGTTCTCGTAAAGCAATAGCTTCTGAAGACCCTATTAATAGGAGGCTCATTAATAGGATGAGCCTAAAAACTAAATTGAATTTTTGAGTTTTAAATTTTTGCTTATTCCTCATTTTCAATAATCCTTCAATGACTTGGATGACGGCTGAAATGCGAAACACACAGGCAAAACGGCCGTTTTTACCTTAAACATTTATAAATATCGGGAAGGATTGATGAATGATATCAATAACTAAACCTGTTTAATCCTTCCAGCGAATAGCGAAAAATAGAGATTTTGCAGTAATCTCTCTACATTGACTTACATGATAAAACCTCCTTCAATTGGGCAATATATTTGAGAGCTAAAAAATATTTATCTATTTACTTAACGTGGGATTGCTTGTTTATTCGAGAAAAAATTGAGGGGATATTTCAAATTTAAATATATATTTGTAATTTGAATCAAGACAAATTTATGTAATGGCCGTTTCCAATACGTGTTTTAACTTCAATTTGTGAATTAAATTTATTGTGGGCGCTATTGAGGTGATGGTATTGAAGTGGGCGTTTCTGTTGGGGTTGGTGTTACGGTAACTACGACTTCGACAGGACGCAGCAATAGATCTATGGGGGTTGGGAAGAGTGTAGCAGCCGTTTCTGGCACAACATGTTGGTTAGAAGGAAGGGTTGGTTCAGGTGCTTCAACTGCAGGAGAACTCACTTCAATGATTTGCTCGTCTCGTTGACCATTACTGCAAGCTAAACCGCTCAATCCAACAAATAATCCAATAAAAAGTAATACAATTTGATTTCGCATAAAACCTCACTAATTTGTAGTTTATGGATTTTCAGTGAGGATGCTTTCATATTTTTGCTTGATTTTGTAGGGAAGATGGAGATGAAAACGGCCGTTCTCTTCTCCATCCCCCTTCAATTTGTGTGACTAAAGAGGTGAGATCGGGAAACGGCCGTTTTCAGATAATGCTCAAAATCTACAACAACGAACTAATTTGGGGCGCCCCCATTTTGATTGTTTCCTCTAAATGACGACCAAGCGTTATCTTGAATTGATTCTGATGAAACATGAATAGCAGCTAGGTCCCCTCCTCCTACGCCCATGACATAAAGCATTTGATTGTTGATCAATGGTGGATAAATTTGATCTTCAGGTAAATTAAATGTCCAAAGTAAATTCCCTTCGAAATCAATGGCATATAAATTGCCGTACGATAAATAAATAGTCCCATTATCACCAATAACAGGTGTGCTCCTGCTTAAATTAGCTTCTCCAGAAGCGTAAGCTCTTTTCCAATTATGCAGCCCGCTTTCCTGATCAATTGAATGTAAATTTCCTTGGGTATCAGATACATAGACTGTACCTTCATGGCTTATAGTTGGGCTTGAGGTAAACCTTACTGGCGCATTTTCAACTAAGATGGTTTCCCAAATTGGGGCCCCATTCTCAGGCGATAATTTAAACAATGATTCATTAACGCCGAAACGATCTATACCATAAATAAATCCATGATTGTCAATGGCTACACTTCCAAAATCTAAAGCACTTTCCCACTTAATAGATTGTGTTGAAAGCTCAATTGCAACTAGCTTAAAATCTACTTGATCTGAAGCGCGTGTTTTGACGTATAGAGTATCCCCAATTAGGCTGTAGGCAAGAGGAAACGTGCTGCAACTATCTTCAATGGAGGGTAAAACGGCAATATTAGTAATCCATTGACCGGCTTCAGGTTCAAGTAGTTTGATTGAGCAATCAACAGTTGAACTCGTGATAACTGTGCCGTCTGGCAGCAAGACGGGGGGAGCCCCTGATTCGCTGTGGCTCCATTTTGGCGTTCCATTGGTATTGATCGCTTTTAAATGATTTTGTTCAGCTATTACATAAATCGTTTCATCTTCGTTAATCACTAAATATCCAGAGGGTACATCTGTTAAGGCATGCTCCCAATTTAATGAACCTGACGGAGAAATAGATTGCAAAATATTTTCTCCAGCAATATACAGATCCCCGGATAATCCTAAAGCTGGACCAATTGTGGAATCAAATGTTCCTTCATTTCTCCAATTAACAGTCCCTGGTGCAGGGTTTGCTTGCCCTGAGTTAAAGTTGTCATGCAGGTATTTGGGCCATGGCGTGAATGCTAGGCCGTTTGAATTTGAATAAAGTGCGTGCAGGCTATTGCCAACCCCAATATAAATTGTTCCTTCAGAGCTAATTGCTGGAGATGAGGCCATTTCTCCATTTACTGGCAAACGAATGAATACATTTCCAGCTAAGTCGAAAGCATAAAACAACCCTTCGATTCCATTGTTTCCCTCAGGAGCGACCCCAAAATATAAGCGGTCATCTGTTCCTAAAGCAACTGTGGTTAAGTCTCCTTCTAACTGGTTACTTGTCCAATGCATTGAGCCATCGTCTTGATTTAACGCAACTAAGTAATTATCTTTTGTCCCTAAGAAAATATGGTCATTACTCAGAATTGGGGAGTTAGATAAAGCTGTGCTTAAAGATTGTTGCCATTTCAAGGTTCCATTGGAATTGATTGCAAACAATTCATTTCCATTTGAAGCATAAACAGTTCCATCTGCATCAATGATTGGTGAACTGACAAGAGTTCCAGGATTGCCCGAAAGCGGATAGAGCCAAATTAAATTCCCAAGCAAGTCAAAAGCATATAGGTTGATTTGTCCTGTTGTAGCTGAATTGGCTGCGACATAAAGACGATTATTATCTGCCACTGCGGGGCTAGGCAGTGGGGCAACCAATAAAGGGTTGAATGCATACGATTCCCATTTTTCCGTACCGTCTGAATTTAGGGCAAGTACCTTATCCTGTGCTGACACGATGAGCCCACCGTCAGGATGGAGAGCGAGTGACACTGGATATACTGCATTTCCACTTGGCTCAAGATCATATTGCCAAAGATAGTCACCATTTGAATTAACGGCCGTTACTTTACCTTCGTTATCTGGGATAATAATATTTCCATTGCTATCAATAATGGGTGAGCTAGTTCCAATTTCGCCACCAACTACATATGACCAATTAAAATTCCCCGTTGAATCCAATGACCATAACAATCCGTCATCATCTCCAAAATAAACATTTCCATCACTATCAATTGCGGGAGAAGAGCGAACTCTTCCTTCAACATCGTAAATCCATTCAATCGAATCAAATTCCAAAATTGTCAATTCTGACGGTGGCGAGCTTGCATAGGGCTTATTTAAAAATGTACCAAAAAGATGATCATAAACAGCCACACGTATTTGGTAATTTCCCCCATAATTTGGCGTAGGTAACCATAGGAAATCCGCCTGACCTAAAAAGTCAAGCTGGCCTGAGCCAATCAGTTCGACTGATTCATCTTCACCGTAAAGCCAAATTTCAAAAGGTGCATCTTGATAGAGATGCTCGTAAAAAGGTGCCATCGCTATTTCAATCAATAATGATTCCTCTGTACGAATCTCATCTGCACTGAGCGAAACTGATGGTAAGGTGGATTGTGAATGAATCTGTTCCCCTGAATATAAGACGATATCCAAATCAATTAAGTTCGTGATCTCGGGGGATGCAAATAATGAAAACACGCCATCTGGTTCGAGGAGTTCTTCAAATAACGCTATTTCATGACTTTCCCTTAATTTCCAACTTGGGGAATCATACCGAGAATCTAATGGAGAGGTTGAGAAAATGATCGCTTCTAAGGGTAATGTGGTGGTTGAATTTAACCATATTTCCTCGTTTAAGATATTGAGGTCCAGAAAGCTTATGGTTCCTGCAATAGCATTAAAGTCTGCAGCTAAGGTTACTTTTAAATAAGGCCCTACACTCACCGAGACATCGGGAACGAGGTCCAAATTTCCAAAATCCCAACT
>JANQSK010001174.1 GCA_028284105.1 Anaerolineae bacterium | reverse complement strand
AGATTGTCTTCAAGGTTCTATAAACTTGCTCTCCCTTAGACAAGCGATTTTGCCCGATATGGTTGATTTTTTCTTCTAATTCCTCTGAAGGCAATCCATGCTGGTCCCCCAACAATCGTTGATAATATTTCAAATAGACATTTTTTGAATCTTGAACCAATTGCCCGCCAATAACCTCTCGGGTTAAGGACTGTGCCTGCGTCAAATTGGCACGATACAAATTAGCAAAGGTCAAATTAGCGTTTAAAAAGATGGCATTTTCTAAATCAGCCCGATAAAGATGTACTTGGGTCAAGTTGGCATCCCGTAAGTAAGCATGGGTCATATCGGCTCGACTCATATCACTCTCTGAAAAGTTAACGCCACGACAGTTTGCATGTGAAAAGTTACTGTCTTGTAATAAGCAGTTTGAAAGATTAGCAAAACGTAACCGACTATGGCTAAAGTTCACACCACGCAAATTCAATCCAGAAAGGTCAATTTTCAGCAGGTCACAATGTGACAAATCAAGTGAATAGGAGCTTTGTCGTGCCAACTGATTCACAATCCATTTTCGAGTAATAGGTTCCTGCGGTCGTTGCGGCTGCTTAGGGAAAATCTCTTGAGCATTGATAGCCTGGCGTAAACGAATAAACCAACCCAACATCCCATCTAAGAGAAGAACAAGTACCTGCTTCACAGAAAAGCAACCTTATTTTGTTTTCGCTTGTTCGGTTAAAACGGCCGTTTTTAGATTCTTCACAAACGGTGGGTAAACGATACTATGCTCCGTCACAATGCCGGTTACATAGCGATGCGGCGTCACGTCAAAGGCAGGGTTTCGGGCTGAAATACCCTCTGGGGCTATCGATTTGCCAAACACCGACACCACTTCTTCAATGCCTCGTTCCTCAATTGGAATCAAATCCCCGTGCTCTAAGCTAAGGTCGACCGTACTGGTCGGCACGACAGGATAAAACGGCACGCCATTCTCCTTAGCCAGAACCGCCACATTGTACGTACCAATCTTGTTAGCCACATCTCCATTGGCTGCCGTCCGGTCAGAGCCCACAAACACAATGTCCACTTGTCCCGTTCGCATAAAGTGCCCAGCCGCATTGTCCGCAATCAAATCAAACGAAATGCCGCGCTCCTTGAGCTCCCATGCCGTCAAGCGCGAACCCTGTAGCCGAGGGCGCGTCTCATCAACCAACACGTGGATATTTTTCCCCTGTTCATGCGCTGCGAAGATAACACCAAGCGCAGTTCCCCAATCGACCGTTGCCAGTGCCCCTGTGTTGCAATGATGCAAAATCGTATCGCCATCAGAAACCAGCTCAGCCCCGTTAAACCCCATTTTGCGATTAAGCGCCACGTCCTCATCAGCTAGCTTTTGGGCTTCAACAAGCAATGCCTGTCGAATTTCATCAACACTGTCGAGCTCTTCATTGGTCGCCACACGCAGTTGCCGCGTCACTGCCCAGGCGAGATTAACGGCCGTTGGTCGAGCTGCATTCAAAATCTCTGCAGCCTTTTCCAAATCACGCAGAAGGGCCAGCCGATCTTTGGCTTGGCTTTGATTGGCTGCCAAAACCATGCCAAACCCAGCCGCTGCCCCAATGGCGGGCGCACCGCGCACCACCATATCTGTAATCGCTTTGGCCGTCGTTTCGTACGTCTCAAACTCAGCGATTTCAAACGCCCAAGGCAACTGACGCTGATCAATCATCTTCATTTTAGCTGAATCATAATCCCAGAATACGGTTCGCATGGTATTTTCCTTTTTTTCTTGCTGTGAGCTGTAAGTCATAAGCTTTGAGCTGCATTTTGGTGTGTGAGGGGTCTATTTTAAGATTAATGGTTCAATTGGGAAAAGGTATGGCTTTACATTCACCATAGAGACGCAAAGTACGCAGTGAAAGTATCGCCAAATCTCTCAATCTCCTTAATCTCTAAGTATATTTTCTGAGCAGGAAGAAATTATGACCCATCCACATCAACTATTCGATTTCACAGGAAAAGTGGTGCTCGTCACCGGAGGAAGCAGCAGCATTGGTCGGGGTATCTGTGTGCGCTTTGCGGAGGCTGGGGCTTCGGTGGCGTTTAGCTACAAACAAAACAAAGCTGGGGCAGAGCAAACTGTGAAGATGATTCAATCGTTGGGAAAAACGGCCGTTTCCATCCAAGCTGATGTCACTCAACAAGATCAGGTGGTGCAGATGGTGGAGCGGGTGGTGGGGGAATACGGCCGTGTTGACCTCCTCATCAACAACGCCGGTACCTATCCATTGAACACCTTTGCCACCATGTCGCTCGAAGCGTGGCAAGCGGTCATGGACAGCAATCTCAACAGCACATTCCTATGCACCCAAACCGTCACTAATCAGATGATTCAACAAGGGCAGGGGGGTGCAATCGTCAACATCGCCTCCATCGAGGGCACAAACCCTGCCCCCATGCACAGCCACTACAACGCCGCCAAAGCGGGCGTCATCATGCTCACCCAATCC
>JANQSK010000736.1 GCA_028284105.1 Anaerolineae bacterium | reverse complement strand
ATCAGGCCACCAAACATTTTGCGGGTTGTCAATTCCGCACCTTTGACAAAGAAGTGCGAAAAAAGCATCGTAAAAATAGGCATTGTGCCAATGATCATGGCCGCTAGGGCGCTATCAATGGATTGTTGTCCCCAGCTGAGTAATGAAAAGGGCAATGCATTCGCAAAGAGCCCCATTATCCCGAATTGTCGCCAGCCGATCTTGGCGTCTTTAAACTGATAACCATTAAAGCGCATAATGCCATAGAGTAATAATGCACCCAAAAGCACCCGCAACGTTGCAATTGTCAGCGGCGGAATCTCGTCGACTGCGACTCGTACAAATAAAAATGATGGCCCCCAAAGAAGCGCCAATCCTACAATCCACAATAAATCTCTACCTTTCATGTCAAATAAGTCCTTTCTGTTTTTGTTATCTGACATGATGGTATGAAACGGCCGTCCCCCGCCCATCCCCTAAAGCGTCCCACCTCAATTTGATTAAAATCGATCGATTACTGTGACTCCAATTTGGTTAAATTGAGGCATATTCATCAAAGCATCAATTGATTCTTCAAGCGAAATTGTATTCCCAATCAACTTATAAGGCTGAAGCTTCCCAACTTTAATCATCGATAACATTTCGGGATAGCGATGGGCCTGCATTCCGTGACTCCCTAAAACTTCTAGCTCCCAAGCAATCACTAATCCCAGTGGAATAGGGGCATTGGCATGATCACCTGCCATCAGACCCACTTGAATATGTTTGCCCCGTCGTCGAAGATTAGCTACTGAGTTGTAGCAGGTTGTAGGATGCCCCAAAGCATCGACAGAGACATGAACACCCCCATCTGACAGTTCACGAACTGCTTCGACAATTTCGGCAGAGGATTTATTACGGCCGTTAATTACCGCAGCAGCCCCAATCGATTTGGCAAACTCCAGCGTTTGATCGTTGATGTCAATCGCAATTACATTCGCCCCAAGCGCATTCGCAATCATGATGGCAGAAAGCCCAACACCACCACATCCATGAATTGCCACCCATTGACCTGCTGTCACCTGCCCTTGATCAACGATCGCTCGGAAAGAGGTCACAAAGCGACAACCCAAGCTGGCTGCAGATGTAAACTCGATCGAATCAGGTAATCTAACAAGATTCGTATCCGCATAGTTGATCGCCACATACTCTGCAAACGAGCCCCAATGTGTGAACCCCGGTTGGAACTGGGTTGGACACACCTGGTGATTTCCAGAGGCACATTCTGCCCATGTGCCCCAGCCGCCAACAAATGGCACCGTAATGCGATCACCTTTCTTCCAGCGAGTCACATCTTTACCTGTTTCAACAACCACCCCAGCTAGTTCATGCCCCGGTACGTGGGGTAATGTCACATCTGAATCATGACCCATCCAGCCATGCCAATCACTTCGGCAGACGCCGGTCGCTTTGACTTCAACAACGACACCGTCTTGCGTTGGGGTTGGATCTGGTAAAGATTCAATAACAGGGGGCTTTTCAAATTCGGTATAAAAAACAGCTTTCAAGAGATTCCCTCCCATAAATCGTAGGGGCGGGATAGGTGGGACTCCTCTCCGCTTAAACTATCATCAAGGTGGCTCCCAACTATCTCGCCCTTCATGCAATACAGGGTGAGATAGCGCTGACTAGGTGTTTTTTTTAAAAACGAATTTGCCGCGCTATCCCACCCTTACAGATTTTGAATTATTGATACCCATCCGCAAAGATGTCAATCATCAGCTTAGGGTCACCAAGCGGGTAAAGAATGGGGCAAGTTGCACCGTTATCGACGTACTCACGCACCTTTGCTTTGACCTCTTCAGGCGAACCAGAGGCTGTGCACATTTGCACCACATCATCTGGTACCAGATGCATTGCCGCTTCAATTTGCTCATCTGTTGCTGGCCATGTCAACACCTGATGAATCTCATCCAATAGCTCTTGACTTACACCGCTGGCCTTCATCAAGTGAGGCTGCTGACCAAGATATTGGGTCATCATCTTACGCGCGCCATCGAGCGCTTTTTTACGATCATTGTCAACTGAACAGATCATCAATTGAGGCCGATCAACATCATCAATCGACTTACCTGCCTTTTTAGCCCCTTTCTCAAGCGCATCCATGGCACGCAAATTGTAAGAAGGGTGGACCAGATAGTTTAGGCAAACTCCATCTGCTATTTCGCCTGTCAGCTCCATCATTTTCATACCGGTTGCGCCAATATAAATCGGTACGTTTCGAGGCCCTTTACGGCCGTGTACGACATCAAGCTGAATATCCTCAACTTGGTGAAACTCTCCGTGGAACGTCACGTTTTCACCAGCCAGCAAACGTCGCAACACCTCAACCGTTTCACGCATCGCTTTCAACGGCTTTTTGCGATTGATACCCACCTTGCTTGCCAATGGATCCCACCAAGCCCCGATGCCGCAAATTATGCGATCTTCAGCCAAGTCATCCAATGTTAAAAAAGTGGCCGCCATCAGGCCAATATTGCGGGTCCAGTTGTTCGTGACACCACTCGCGACTTTAAGCTTTGTTGTGTGCGCCGCAAACGCCGCCATCGGCACAATACAGTCTCGCACCAATCGGCTCTCTGCTTGCCAAACCGCTTCAAACCCTTTTTCTTCAGCATATTTTGCTAGTTCAATTCCCTCTTGTAGTGAGTGGGCGTCTTGTAAATATAAAGCAACTCTATCTTTAGACATGGTAACTCCTTATAAGGATGAGGGCAGAAGGCAAAAGGATTAAAAAAAGTCAAAAGGCTGAGGGCAAAAGGATGAAGCAGCCCTCCCTCTCACTCTGTTCTCTTTTCTTCATCCTTCATATTTCATCCTTCATCCTTTTTGACTTTTATCCTTGACCCTTTTTGACCAGTCCCCGTTTGGGTATACGCATCGGCAGTTCATAGCGACGAACGCCATCAAATTGGTAAAGCGCATTGGCAACCGCACCGGCAGTCGGAACGAGTCCAATTTCACCAACCCCTTTTGCACCGTATGGTCCATAGGGATCGGCGACTTCAACACCGATGATTTCCATTTCGGGCATCTCTTTAGCGCGCAAAATACCTACATTGCGAAGTCGGGTACTCTTTAAACGGCCGTTTTCCATTTCCAAATCTTCGCTAATGGCGTAGCCTAGCCCCATGTGAATCGAGCCTTCAAGCTGGCCTTCAAAAAGCGTTGGATTAAAGATGCGGCCTGCATCATGGGCGGCCACAATTTTCTTTACAAATCCTTTTTCTTCGTCAAGGATTACAAGCTGAGTAGCGTAGCTGTATGAGTAGTGCGTATACACCTTCTCCACCATCGCCCCAGGTTTTGTGGTCCAATCAACGACAAATTTTCCTTCGTATTGATTGCCAACCAAATCAGCCAGGTTGCTGTGTTCTAAATCAGCTTTGAACTGTTGGCATGCATCAATGAGCGCATTACCCACCAATGACGTTGCGCGAGAGGCTGTTGTCATTCCTGCTTCTTGCTCCGCCTTGGTGTCTATGCGAACTTCAAATGTTTCAGGAGGAAGGCCAGTTTCGTTACAAACAACTTGGAGGGCGATTGTATTCACACCCTGCCCCATCTCAGTCCAACCGTGATCAATAATCACTTTATCAGGACCTGACACGGTAATTAAAGCAGATGAGGAGTCTGGCATGCCGTTGCCAATTCCAGTGTTTTTAATCCCGCACGCAATGCCAGCATAAGGCGCATTTTGGAACTCATCTTTAACGGCTAATAATGTTGCTTTAGCTCCTGCACCTGATTCAATAACCTGTCCAGTGGCCGTCATATCTCCGTCATCGAGCGCATTATCATAGCGGAACTGCCAGCGATCAAAGCCCCCTTTTTCACACAGCTCATCAATGAGGCTTTCTAACCCAAAGGCGGATTGATTCACCCCAAAACCGCGCATCGCCCCACAAGGGAGATTATTGGTATATACGGCCGTACTCACCACATCCGTCACAGGGAAGTTATATGCGCCTGTCGCATGCCCAGCAGAGCGTTCCAGCACTTTCATCCCTACCGATGCATAAGCCCCCGTGTCGCCAACAAATTCGACTTCACAGAACGTAAAATTACCCTCTGTATCACACCCAATGGTGTAATCCATCCAAATGGGATGACGTTTGGGATGGAAAGAAATGGATTCATCCCGTGTCAGACGAACTTTGACTGGCATCTGCATCAAATGAGCCGCAAGCGCTGCATGTCCCTGAACGCTTAAATCTTCTTTGCCGCCAAAGCCACCCCCATTGGGAACCATAATCACGCGAATTTGATCGGGTGGCAAATCCAGCAACTTTGCAATTTGGACGCGATCTTCATAAATACCCTGACCTTGCGACAAGACTTCAACACCATCGCCAACAGGATAAGCAATCGCACACTCAGGCTCCATAAAGCCATGTTCAATTCGCTGGGTTTGGAAGACGCCTTGGGCAGTGAACGCAGAATTGGCTTTGGCAGTTTCCAAGTCACCACGGCTGGTCACTGTATTCGATAAAACATTACTCAAATTAGGATGAACTTGTGGGCTATTCTCTTTTTTGGCTTCATGCATATCTGTAATTGGCTCAAGCACTTCATAGTCAACCGCTATTTTGCCAACCGCTTCACGCGCAATCGCATCACTTTCAGCAACGACTAAGGCGAGAACATCCCCAACGTATCGCGTGGTTTCCCCTTCAGCGATCATTTGTGGCCAATCTTGTTTGATGAGGCCAATAAAGCGGTCACCTGGGAAATCAACGGCCGTTAATACGCGTAAAACACCCTCATGTGCTTCGGCAGCACTCGTATCAATCTTCAAGACCTTGGCTCGTGGATGATCG
>JANQSK010001166.1 GCA_028284105.1 Anaerolineae bacterium | reverse complement strand
TTTCACCTGCTGTGCGAGAGTTATGGAATCCCATATCAAGCGACATGGTGTGTTGTGCAAGATCAGCCCGAAGTTCATTGGTGGTGCGCCAGCGCACATCTTGGGTGATGTAAGCCGCTGCGGCAGTAAATAGCTGATTTGATACAGCGACGACCATAAAAAATACGGCCGTTCTACGCAAGCTCGTAAAGCCCCCAATCCGCGTCTCATCAATTTCACCAGTGGCCAGATCCAAAAAGTCCCGAATAAACTGGGGCGCTAAAAGCTGCAATCCAATGCCAGCAAACAGCAACATCGTCAGCAATAGCACACGGGGCCATTCTGGTTTGAGATATCGACCTAATAAAACAAAGGTGTCGCGAAAGGAGATGTTCTCTTGATTATCCATATCAATCGTTAGATGATTGTCTAATACGATTTCGTTTTTGTCAAATGACGATTCATGCACGAGTGAGGTCGTTTACCGTACCTCTACTTGTGAAATTATCTTCTACACAAACCTTGAAAAGTCTGGCGAAGCATCCAATTTTTCTAATGCATCGTACATAAATTGCTTTTCATTTGGCGCGATGTCAAAAACCGAAAATAAGATATATTCCTCGTAGATAGCCATCAACCGATTAAGGCGGTAGAAGTATTCAAGTTTGGTGACATCCAGTTCATAATCCGGCATGCGAATACGGCCGTATTTTTCAAAACAGCCCATTGATGTTTGGTGCACCAGCCAAGCCAGATCACGCTCAGCCGAAGCGGTTTGAAAGCCATGCCAGTTTGTAAATTTATACCCACCACGGTTTGTTTTGAGAATACTCGCGGCATGAAAGTTACCGTGCGTTAAAACGGACGAAGTGTATTTTTTAGATACTTCAGCCGCTAAATTCTCAATGATTGCCACTTCGCTTTGTAAAATTTTATAGTAATTAGGATGCGCTTGGAAAGCATGTCCTAAAAAATCTATACGCTTATTTAAATCTGTGGGGGCCTGAAATGGGGCAGGATCCGCAGGCAAGAAGGAAGTTGTATATAAAGCATCGTGCAAATGAGCAAGTTGTGAGGCAACGGCCGTATCCGTATCGGGTAGCATGTCAAATGGATCACCTAATGGGGAGCCTTCAACAAAAGGAAAAAGAGCGATGTGCTGCTCTTTAAATGTTTGCAAATAACGGCCGTTTTTTCCACGAATTGCGGTCAGGATAAAATCAAACTTTCTCGCCGAATACAAATGATCTAACAAGACAAATTGAGCCTCGCGTTGCTCCTTATTAGAGGTGTTATAGCGTATTAACGTGAACTTCCGGTCGTCAGAGGTCAAAACATCAAAATGAAATTGGCCCAGTTGTTTTGCGCGAAGCTCAATTTTTTGCGGCTGAATTTCAAATTGCTCAATGAGCAGTGAAGCAACCGCTTCGATGGGTTGCCCGTTAGGTGATGGGTTCATAGTTGACAACTATATCAGGGGGTGTTACGTTTCGCTATTGGCAACATTTTGGTTGAGGTTTTGATGGATTTGATTGAAGGTCAATTTGTTTTATCAGTCGACGACACCGCCCCAGTGCTTGAGATCAAGACACCGGAAGGCGCTGTTGAAGAACGGCCGTTTCTAAAAGCTGAACGTGAAAATCAATGGATACTGCGCCCCATGTTACGAACAGAAGGCGCATGGAATTTTCGCATTCGCTTGAGCGATGGCAAGTTCCTCTCGCCAGAAGACCACGATCATTTTCGCACCAATTTGACCCAGCTATGGTTCCAAGATAATCAGGTTTTTGGGTATAAACCCACCTCCGAGATAGAACCCTCTCAAGTGAGGCGAATTGATGGTTTTAACGGCCGTTTATCATCTCGATCACTTTATGTCTACCTACCGCGAGGATATGATGCACATCCTGAGAAAACATATCCCGTTATCTACATGCACGATGGTCAAAATGTGTTTGAGACTTTTGTTGATGACAGTTATGCAGGCTCATGGCAAGCTGATCTGGTTGCAGATCGTCTTATTCGTCAAGGACAGCTCCCCGAATGCATCATTGTAGGTGTAAGCCACGGTAACGAAGATCGTATTCAAGAGTACCTCCCACCGTACAGCCGCCATCTACTCCCTAAAAAGAAAGGTAAGGCTCCTGAATGGGTCCACGGCAAAGCAGATAAAACGGCCGATTATTACATGCAGGATGTTGCACCGTACATTCAAGATAGTTACCGTACAAAAAACGGCCGTGAGCATATCGCAACATGTGGCTCATCTATGGGTGGGCTTTTTTCACTTTACTTTGGTTGGGAGTATCCAGATTTTTCTCAAAATCATGCAGCACTTTCTCCATCGATTTGGACAACTAAACAACGAAACGGCAAATTTGATATTCTTGAAAAGCTCAGAATGCCCAATCCACCCGATATTCGACTTTGGCTTGATAGTGGTCAATTTGCATCAAACGGAGAGGGGGAAGATGGTCAAGTTGAAACAGTTGTCGCCAGTGAAATATTGTTGGAAAATGGGTTTGTAGACGGAGAAAATTTACAGCACTATTTTGACCGTGGAGCAGACCACAGTGAAAGGGCATGGTCGGGGCGGCTACACAAAGTCTTTAAATATTTATTGCCAATGAGGCGCTATTATGGAACGTCGTTACCAGAAAATTTATAGTCCAGCACTCAATCGGGAGATGGACGTGCTCGCATTTGGGCATTACGGAGCACCAATCATCGCTTTTCCTTCGGGAGGCGGTCAATTTTTCGATTTTGAAAACAATGAAATGATTGCGGTGCTTACCCCCCTCATCAATGAGGGCAAAATTAAAGTCTATTGCCCAGGTTCCGTTGACAGTGAATCATGGCTAAACGCAGGGGCAGACCCCCATTGGCGAGCGGTTCATTACAATAACTATCAAAACTTCATTCTTGAAAATCTTGTTGAAGCGATTCGTTTTGATTGTGAATCTCCTGATATTCGGATTGGACTTGTAGGGTGTAGTTTAGGAGCATTTCACGCCGTCAACTTTGCTTTAAAGTTCCCACATATCTTCAACTATGCATTAGGGATGAGTGGTCGATATAACCTTGAGCAAATAATGCATGCACAGAGTGGCTCCGAAGAGGTCTATTTTAACAATCCATTGGCCTACCTTTACAATTTGCATAATGGGGCACTCCAGCATGTACGTGACAACACCCATATTGCCCTCGTGTGTGGCCAGGGTGCATGGGAAGAAAAATGCCTCGCAGAAACCAATCAATTAGCAGACATTTTGGTTGAGAAGAGCATAAGTCATGAACGAGACATTTGGGGAAATGATGTAGAGCATCACTGGCATTGGTGGCGAAAACAAATTGTTCATCATTTAGGCAAGAGATTCGGATAAATTGAGAAAAAAGAGAAGAGCGTAAACAGAACAGAGAACAGAAAGCGAGAAAAGGGTTGTGACATGATAAATAAAAAAATTGGCCTCCTGATTGGGGATGAAGAAGATTGGCCTTCAGCATTTGAAGGATTATTACGTTGGTATTCGCCAACCATTAATTATCAGGGGAATTCCTACGAGTTCGATGTAGAACGGGTGCGTATTCATCCATTCAAACTTGGAGATCCCACATCATATGATCTTGTTATTGATCGCTTGGCCTATTGGCATTATCAGCCAAGAGAATGGCTCAAAAAAGTGGCCATGTTTAACAAAGTGTATTTGCTAAACAATCCCTTCACGTTCCAAAGCATGGAAAAGCACACAGCCTATTGTGCGATGCAAAAGCTGGGCCTCAATATCCCAGAAACGTGGCTTATTCCTCCTAAGGTGGGCCCCGATTCACAGAAATATGAAACGACAGCAACCCGATATCACGATCTTTTTGATCTAGCAGATATTGCTAACCAAATTGGTTACCCGCTTTTTATGAAACCATTTGATGGTGGTGGATGGCGTGGGGTTAGCCACATTGGGGATGAGCAAGATTTGTGGCAATCTTATAACGAATCAGGCCAAACGTTGATGCATTTGCAGGCAGGTTTGGAAAATTATGATGTATTTGTGCGTTCATTAGCTATTGGCCCACAGGTTATTTCCTTAAAATATGATCCTTCTCAGCCGATGCACGGCCGTTACGTCATTGACCACAACTTTTTAGATGCGGACAAAGGGGAAGAGGCTCAAATTATCACCAAAGTGATCAACGCCTTTTTCCGCTGGGACTTCAACTCATGCGAGGCAATCTTAAAAGATGGCATCCTGTGGCCCATTGATTTTGCCAATGCATGTCCTGATATCGCTATTACGAGCCTCCACTACTACTTCCCATGGGCGATAAAATCACTCTTAGCGTGGTCCATCTTCTGCATGGTGACAGAACGTCCCATGCACGTCACTATGGATATCAAGCCCTATTTCGACATTGCAGATTCAGATCGCAGTTACCATGAAAAGCTCAAAGCGTATGGTGAATTAGCAGACAGCCATTTACAAACCGATCAATTCAATGAGTTTGTGGCTGAACATTTAACCCATCTTGATGAAACGATGTGGGAATTTGCAAGAAGCGCAGAATTTGACCAGATTTTGACTGAAACCGTGCGAGGCATGTTCCCAGAGCATGAGCACGAGAAGTACATTGCTCATTTCCGAGGACTTGTGGGTCATTGGATTGAGTCAGAAAACAAATGATTTTAGAGGGCGTTTTGAACGCCCTTTTTTATTCCCAACTTATACGTCAGTTCAAACGGCTGTTTCCCATCCATACCCAATAAACAAATTTAATCACCTCTTCTTTGAAGTTCACCTTTGTATCAATGGCTTTTCGTAGAACGGCCGTATTCTTAATACTCCAATTCAAGCTATAGTCAGCCCACACAATTGATAACAACACAAACTGAAGAAAATTCAAACTAGGCTTATTGCTGCTTATAGCTTAAAGCTTACAGCTTTAGAAGGAGTTTCACATGACAAAAAACGCACTCATCATCGGCGTTTCCTCTCAGGACGGTTCGTATCTCGCTGACCTACTGCTTGAAAAAGGATACAACGTGACCGGCACAATTCGTCGCACCACGAGTTATGATAAAGAAAATATTCGCCACCTCACAGGCAAAATCAACATCGTGGCGGCAGACCTTGTTGATGGGGAAAGTTTGGTTCACGCCGTCAATGTTTCCAAGCCAGACGAGGTTTACAATATCGCGGCCCAATCGGTTCCAGGCGACAGTTGGACACATCCGCTTTACACTGGTGAAGTGACGGGATTAGGCGTGGTGCGCGTTATGGAAGCCGTTCGTCATCACGCACCTGAAGCCAGAGTCTATCAAGCGACGAGCCGCGAAATTTTGGGCAACATCCAGGCGGCGTCTGCCACTGAAGAGACCCCAATTG
>JANQSK010001156.1 GCA_028284105.1 Anaerolineae bacterium | reverse complement strand
GATAGCCAAGTAGGCAGCGATGTAACTAAAGCTTGACCCGTAGAAAAGGGGAATAAATTTCCCAATGCCGCGCTTTGATAAAATGAGAGCTACGATTGTTGAAATGCCCGACATCAACAATACGGTGCCCACGTGGAAACCCGTGAGGGCAGCAACAAAAACTGTTGCTGGGAACATGGTTAATACGTGTTGCAAACCAAATACGGCCAGCTTATCCGGGGACGGGTTATCATTAGGCAGATAGCCTTGATCTATAGACATGTTTTCCTCCATGTATAACTGCCAGATGGGATCTGGCGTTGGAGCAGGGCGCTCCATTTACTAAAATTTCCTTCTCGATGGCTTTATGAGATAAAGCCCTTAAAGATTAATAACACATTAATGCAGGGAAAAGATACGGAAACGGTGAAAAATGAAAATATTAGTGACAGGTGCAGGGGGTAAAACGGGGCGAGCTGTGATACAGCAGTTAGGAAAACATGACATCGAGATCGTGGCGTTTGTTCGCAAAAAACGGCCGTTTCCCCCAAACATTACCCAAATTCTTGGCGATCTAGAAAATGCAGCCGATATCCAAAAAGCGATGGATGGTGTTGATAAGCTCTATTTAATTTGCCCCAACATGCATCCGCGAGAGGTTGAGATTGGAAAAATGGTGATTGAAGCTGCCAAGAAAACGGCCGTTTCACATATCGTGTACCATTCTGTGTTGCATCCTCAAGTTGAAGCGATGCCCCATCATTGGAACAAAATGCGGGTTGAAGAATCGCTGTTTGAGAGCGGCATTCCCTTCACAATTCTTCAACCGACTGCGTATATGCAAAATATCCAGTTAGCACAGGTTCGCGAAACGGCCGTTTATCAAACCCCGTACCCTGTCACCGCACCCATCAGCCTCGTTGACCTCGATGATATCGCTGAAATTGCAGCTAAAGTGCTGACTGAATCAGGGCATGAGGGTGCAATCTATGAGCTGGTGGGAACATTGCCCTTAACACAAACGGCCGTTTCTAAACAGCTTAGTAACTTGTTGCATCAACCTATTTCTGCTCAAGAACAACTTTTATCAGAATGGCAAAAAACTGCTCAAAATGCAGGTATGCCAGATTACGCTATCCAAACTCTGACCAAAATGTTTCACTACTACGCCAAATTTGGTTTAATTGGCAATCCCACAGTCCTAAAGGTTCTGCTAGGGCGGGAACCAAGGCAATTAGGGAACTTGTCCTGAACTTATCGAAGGATTGGGTAATTGATTGCGTGTAGAGCAGAGGCTGGCGTGTAGAGCTAGAGGGATGTATTGGATGAAGGCTCGTTGAAGGCTAACAATCTGCTTTTGCCAGTCCCCAGTCCCCAACCCCCGATCCCCAGCCACACAATTGGAGAATAACTCATGTACGATCTAATCATTCAAAATGGAACCATTATTGACGGTGTGAAAACATCTCGTTTTAAGGCTGATGTTGGGGTGAAAAACGGCCGTATTCAATCCATTGGTGATTTGAGTAGTGAAACGGCCGTTCAGACGCTTGATGCTGCTGGGAAAATTGTCGCCCCCGGATTTATTGATGTCCATAATCACTCCGATGCTTGGCTGTTGAAACGACCTCACTTTGAATCAAAGACGCGACAGGGGTTTACGACCGAAGTCATTATGGCAGACGGTATTGGGTATGCGCCTCTTTCACCGGAGATGGCCTACGATTGGATTTTCTATCAGCATTCGCTCAACGGGCTGGAGTTCAGTGAATACACCGGTTGGCAAACGATTGAAGAGTATATGTCTTTGCTGGATGGGGCGACGGTGCAAAATAGCATCACCCATGTGCCCTATGCCAATTTGCGCATTATGGCGGGCGGATACGGCCGTTCTGTCCCTGATGACTTTCAAATGCGGCATATTTTGCAAGAGGTCGAAAAAGGGATGGCGGCAGGGGCGGTGGGCCTGTCTAACGGGCTAGATTATGTGACCCAAGCGTTTGCCACAACAGAGGAGTTTGTAGAGGTGTGCCAGCGCGTAGGAGAGTTGGGCGGAATCTACGTGAGCCATATTCGGTATAAAAAAGGGATGATTCCTGCTTTGATGGAAGCGGTTGAGATTGGCCGTCGCGCCAATATTCCGGTTCATATTTCACATCTCAAAGGCACTAGCGAACAGCTTACAGAAGAGATCCTCTCCTACATTGATACAGTGGCGGTTAATGAGGTGGACTTCAGCTTTGATACATATCCTTACATCTCTTCCTCAACAATGCTGAATTATCTTTTGCCTAAGGAGGTATGGGAGGATGGCCCGCATCACGTGATTCATAAGCTAAATCGACCTGAGATTCGGCGTCGTTTTGCCTCTGCGCTTGAAGTGACCGATCTTGAACGAGCCCAAATTGCATGGGTACGCAGCAAGCACAACACCAAGTATCAAGGTTATACGCTCATTGAATATGCTAATGCCCTTAACCTCCCACCAGAGGAGGCACTTTGCAACCTGTTAATTGAAGAAAATTTATCGGTGCTTCTGGTGTTCTTTTTTGATGAGCATGATTTCTTATACCCTATGCTGACGCATGACAAATTTATGATGGGAACGGATGGTATTTATCATGAAGAAGGCATGCTTCATCCGCGTCAATATGGCTCAGTGGGTCGATTTTTAGGCCAAATGGTGCGTGAGGCTGGAATAATGGATTTAGAAACGGCCGTATCTAAAATGACAAGCTTCCCAGCCCAACGGTTTGGACTCAAAGATCGGGGTGTGCTCAAAGAAGGTGCTTTTGCGGATGTGGTTGTTTTCGACGCTGCCACCATTATTGACAAAGCCACAAATGAAGACCCACACCAAATGACCGAAGGGGTAGAACATCTCATCGTGAACGGCACGCTGGTGATTGTTGATCAAGCGATTGTTGATTTAGGAGTGGGGGATTTGCCAGGAAAGGCGTTGCGATATCGTCAATAAAAAAGAAGAGAGAAGAGAGTAAAGAGAATAGAGAAGGGCATTTGATGAAGTAGTGGTTATCTGTTGACTAATGCTTTTACCGATCCCTAACCCCCAGACCCCAGTCTCCAATCCCTAGCCTCTAGTCCCCAATTACCCTATCCTAATCTGATCCAGCAACCAGCGGAATAATCGTCTAAACAGACTAATCCGACGGACTTGACGCTGTTGTTCGTATTTGAGGTCTTTATTTTCTGAGGCTGGCGAATAACGGCCGTTTGCTGCAACGCGACGAACATCATCCATACCAATGGTTAATTCAGGCTTGATTTGCTGACCGTGTACCCGATATTTTGTACTGCTACAGCCAATGATGGCGCACTTATTGCCATTCTGTTCCCAGCACGTTTGATGGTACAGCGTGCCGCACTCTGTACAAATAACAGGGGTTAGCTCAACTTCATTCGCAAACTTTTCAACAGGACCCGCACAAATAGGACAATGTAAGCTCAGCTGATTGGCTTGCTTAATGTCATCTTCAGTTATGCTAAATCCCGGTAATTCTTGTTCTTCCATTGCAATCATGATGATAAATTCTTATTGGTAAAAGTCAATACGTTTTGGGGATCAGGGGCTTGGGGTTAGGGATTGGTTGCTGGTTACAAGTTACAAGTTGCTAGTAACATGGGCCAACCACCCCAATTACTCAATTACCAATCCCCGGTCCCGAATCCCTGGCCCCATTCCCTACCAAGACCCATTTGCCCAAGTAGGCCACTTAAATTCATAGGGGCTAACGCGGGTTTGTGGTTGATCCCAGCAGAAAAAGCCGGACGTTCTGGCGCGTGGATCGAGTACAAAGGCGATGTGCCATTTTTGTGTGAAAAAGTTTTGATGAATAAACTGGTCCATGCCCGATAAAAAGATGCCGAAGCCGGGGTGCGTGTGATACCAACCCACAATTACGGCCGTTTCATCTGGATACCGTTCCATCAGCTTGTCATTCATATAGCGCCAGCTTTCAGGCGTGTAAGTGACGCTTGCCCCTTGCATGACGGTGTATTTGGCAATGATGGTGTCAATGACGTGAACCACGTAACGGCCGTCTGGTTGTTTTTCGGGACGAGGGCCAATCATCACACCAGCTACCTCGCGATCTAAGCTGCTTAGAGCATGGGCTTGTGACGCACGGAGGGCGTTTTCATCGATGAGAATATCGACTGCTTTCCATGTGTTGTGTCCAATGGGCAGTCGCTCACCAGCGGTGCGAACACGGGCCTTGCTGTGTTGAATAAAGGTGTCACCCACTTGTTCCATGCCCGGCAATGTCTTGGCAAGCGTGTCATTGAAGGTAACGGGTTCAGAATCGAGAATTCTTATTTGAATATCATCGAATGGGCTCAATGAGGTCGGTTCAGGATCTGGCGCTTCTTCAGAAACGGCCGTTTCCTCTTCACCGGCTTGCTCATCAGATGCTTCTTCATCCTGAGAATCCGATTCATTGGGTTCGTCTTCAGAAGGTTCAGTTTCTTCAGATGATTCAACGTCACTATCTTGAACAGGAATTTCTTCTAATTCTGGATGTGGGTCATCATCTGGTGTGTGAACCGGTGTTTCTTCTTCAGCATCAATCTCACTCCACTCAGGAATCCATACGAGCGTTTGCTGGAACCATTCGCGGGTTGGTTTGACAGGCGCGTTGTTTTCATCAATGAGCATCAATGTCATATTTTCATCATCATTATGCGCTAAATCGATGAGGCGAATTTCTTGATACGTCTCCCAAACATCTTGTTCTAATTGATCCGCAAATTGTTCTAGATCCGTCAAGGTGCATTCATGGAGACGCTTGTTTTTATTGTCCAATGGCACAAAATCATCTGGTGCCAAGGTGACATGCGCCTGAACGCGCTCTTTCACACCAGGGAGCGTGATGACAATAATAGCTTTGTAGAGTGAGTAATCGTTTCTTTCCATAGGATATAAGCTAATCAGCAGGTCAGCATTTCAGCAGGTCAGCTGTAATGCTGAGGCGCTGAAATGCTGATTCGCTTATTTGCCAGTTACTTTTTTGCTTTTGATTTCTTTTTATCAGCTTTCTTTTTCATTTTTGCTGCAACATCTTTGCCTTCCTCAAACGCTTTGTCATACGCTTTTTTCGCGGCGTCCATATCGATGTTGTTGAGTGTGCCACCATTGGCAAAGTGGGTCATTGCCACATGTCCCAAGGCGTAAGTTGATGCGCCAGAGGTAATAACCATCGCTAATCCACCAACGGCCGTTCCTATACCGGGAATCACTTTGAGTAAGCTTGCCCCAAAGCGGGCGATGGCGGTGCCTGTTAAACCACTCACAAACGTTTTGGCAAAGGTGCCGGTCTGTTTGACACCATACAGCTCACTAAGCTGTTCAAGCATCCCCATTTGAAGGGCGGTCACGGCAGCTAAATCTGCTAAAGGAATGGGAATTAATCCCCCACCCATAGACCATAAAACATGTTCATTGATAATCTTCTTGGCTTGTTCTTGTTTTTCCATTACGTGTCTCCAAAATAGGTACGATACTGCAAGAGGGTTTTGGTCTGGTCAGCCAGTCAGCTAGTCAGCATTTCAGAAAGCTTGCTAATTTGCTGAAATGCCGACCTGCTGAAATGCTTAGTTACTGTAATAGTATTTGAATTTGACAGGGGGGTGCCCCTTCAAGTTGGATATTTTGGCGGTCAACGGCCGTTAATCGGACATCATACAATCCAGCTACGTCATTGCGCGTATTCCACCGCACGAGCGTCCCTAATGATTGATCAAATCGCGTGACGCCAACG
>JANQSK010000730.1 GCA_028284105.1 Anaerolineae bacterium | reverse complement strand
GATAATGTGAATCTGGCCATGCCTCTCGTATCAAAACTTGTGTCATGTCAGCCCAAGTATTCAAACCCGCTTTTTCAATATCCTCTTCAATATCATATTCACTCATAATTGGCGGTTGGCTACGCCAAAATGGCCATCCTAGTCCAGCCACATCTGGTCTAAACCAAAGCTGGAACGCTTGGGTTTGATTCGATTTGACCTTCTCCATCATGTTTTTCCAAGGATGCTTTTCTTCTATAATTGAGTGACAAATCGTTTTCAAGGCGGGTTGCGAGATACCCAAAATAACTTTGTCGAAATCTTCCCCACTTCTGAGCACTACATTTTCAACCCCTTCCCAAGGCGTCCAATGTGATTCAAGATTGAATTTCATTATCTTTTGACCTGCCACCTCAATCTTAGTCTCAAGCTCATCTTTTTCTTTTAGTTGATCATACAAAGGTTCAGAGGGCCAACAAAGCAAGTCCTTTACATTAACCAATGGATCATACCCACCCATTTCTTCTTGTTTTTGGGTTACAGTTGCCTGTCTTTGGATATGAATTTCAGAAATCTCTGATTTATCTTCAGACATTTCAAGGGATGTTACTTTATGGAAGAATTTAAATTTGACCCCACGAGCCTTCATAACCTGATACATGGGAGTAAAAATAGTATCTCCCATGCCAGCCTGCATGCGATACATAAAGTTCCCTTTATAGGTCAAGAAGGCACGCAGAATACAATGCAGGGCAACACCAGCAGCAAAAGCTGGCTTATTCATATCACCATCTTCATAGGCAAAGGCAAGGTCATACATATAAAGCGGAATTACCGATTTTAAGGTGAGCTCAGTTGCTCCATGATTTTCCAGCCATTCGCGATAATCAAGATGATCGATTGAATCAAATCCTTTTTCAAACAAATCATCTTTAATTGCCCCACGAATATTAGCAATCGCAAAGTCTAAAGCGATAAACAGTCGACGCGTATCTGTGTCACTCTTTATCTGATTTTCTATTTTATTTTTGACTCTATTTAATATTTGCCCCAGTGAAAAATGGATGATCTGATGGCGGCGGAGTTGCCCAAACACATTGTGAAGACGGTGTTTTGGATTAGAAAAAATATGAACCAGATTGAGCAACATCCTGACAATAGAAAGCTCAAATCCTAACGAGAATACGGCCAAAATGGCACCTAAACATCCATATCTTGTTAACCCTTTTTCCCGATTATATAAACCTTCTCGCAAAATCTCATTCACAAATTGGGTTGCTTCACTGAGATAATCTTGCGCCGAAAGTAGTTCTCCACCATCCCCAGGGGTTTCATTATTTTCAGGAAAATGAACCAACCAATGCTCCCACGTTCCATCAATATTTTCTTCAAGTGTATTGATATTAAGGGGTTTAAAAGCCTCTTCCCAGGTTGCCAGAGGCTTTTCTAGCGGTCGGTTTAGGTCTTGATAGGCTCTGCGAATCAAACTAAAAGCATTGTGGTAAAAACCAAACCAAATATGAAGCCCATGTTCTTCAACACGATTTGATATGGCTTGATTTCTCCCGCTTGCTCCTTTGCCACCTAAACGCCATCCCATTTGATACAGCGTAATTTCATATTTATCTTTCCAACCTTCGACACTCGTGAGTTCATACGCAGCCACCATCGAAGAGAGTCCCCCACCTAAAATCGCTATTTTCTCTTTTTTGTTTTCCATTATTCCTCCATCCTTACCGGCTTTTCCCTTAAACAGTTTCGACTTCTCTTTTCTCTTGAGGTTGTTGCTGAAGATAGCGAATAATTGCCGGGAGTTCCAAGTTTCCAGCGAGGATTGCACCTTCTATGGAGGGACTTCCCAAATATGCTCCGGCAACAAACAAGCCCGGCGGTAGCGTTTTGCTTAATGAATCCCGATACGTTTTTAAATTGTGTATATAACCAGGAGGAATACAGGGTAAGGCCAATCGCACATGACGGATTTTGGCATGAGCAATCATCTTTTTGATTTCTTCAACAGTAAAGTTTTTAAATGGGTGAACTTTCACGAGTTCAGCAAGCACTTTATCGACTATTTCATCATCTGGACAGTCCATTATTTCTTCACTGAATTCACTTGAAGGGAAAATAGATAACACAGACATATCTTCATTTGAGGGTGTTTTTTCAACAATAAACCCACCATTCAAAGACACGTTGGCGATTTTGGGTGAATCATCTGGCACATAGGCGAGGTGTGAAAAGGGTAAGAGATCCAAACGGCCGTTTATAAACAGATGTGCCGTCGCATTGTGTGTGTACGAGATATTTCCAAAGAACTGTTGCAAATCATCAGGCAAATTGGGGAACAAATGATTAACATGAACCGCTGGCACTGCTGACAAAACGGCCTTACTTGTAAATGAAACGGTTTCTAATTGCCCAGAATCTTCATTGGGTCGGTTTGCTGATACCAACCATACACCTGTACTTGGATCAACCTCGGCTGATAGTACGCCATGTTCAGTTTTAACTTCAATCTTTTCAGCCAATGTATCAGCAATCGTACCAATGCCATCTTTGAGTTTGTACTCCTTCATTCCCGCTAAATATCGCAGCAAGAACATTAAAAAGGAGTTGGATGTGGTGTCACTTTTCCAATAAAAAGAGCCTCTCAACATCGTTGCGACAAGATTCTTGGCGGCAACATCTCCGATGTGCTTTTTTGCATAATGAGCAGCCGATTGATTGTCAAATTTTATACTTTTAATGAGATTATCTGCATTGAGGTCTTCAGAATTTAATTTAGCGATTATGAAGGTCCAAATCAATTTTAGCTTTTCAAAAAAGGGAATAATATCTGAGAACAATATTCCTGAAGGCGATTGTTCATAAACCTTGTTGCCCTTAACAATGGCCATCTTGCCTGGTCTCTGAACCTTTTGATTTTCGATACCCAGTTCATCAAGCAACTTAAAGGTATCTTTATAAAATGAGGCTAAAAATTGGGCAGAGAGATCAACACACACATTTTCATAACAATAAGTCTGGGTTCTCCCTCCCACTGTGCTGCTTTTTTCTAAAACGAGAACTTTATATCCCTGATTTTGTATGCGATATGCAGCGGAAAGTCCTGATATGCCCGCTCCGACAACAATAACATCATAATCCATTTTCCCACCTTGTTCCTTGCCTATAAAACGTTTTCAGATCACTGTTTGGAGGAACTCACTTTACACCACTCAACAGGATTTTCAAAAAGAAATTTTAACAATTAACGGTCACAGGGTGAGTTCAATGAATTTAGTTGATTTAAAGCTGTTTTAGGGAGGAATTTGAGGTATTGGGGGCTTTAAGTGTTCCGAAGTTTCTAAATTGATAGCCCTTGTTAGTGGAGAACAAAACGTTTCTTGAAATAAAACACCTATTTGAGCTTTTGTTCTCCTGAAATAGCCGTCATTTTATTCAAAGCAGGAACTTCGTTTCACTTAATTGGGTTAATCGTTTTTGATTTTAAGATGGGTATTACCAATGGTAATAATGTCGCTGGGAGTAACAACGGCCGTTTCTCCCAACACAACATCATTGAGGAGCGTACCATTGCGACTGTTTAAATCTTCCAACCACCACTGCTCACCACGTCGAATGAGTAAAGCATGTTCATTCGACGCAAACTCATCTTCGATAATAACAAGGTTCGTGGCTGAGCGACCAATTGTAGTAACTGGAAGCAGATTAAAAAGGGTTGGTTCGCTTTTTTCTTCGGTGATTAGCTGAATAGAGCCAATGGGTTGCGATTGCTGGGCAAGGGATACGGCCGTTATCTGCATATCTCGATAAATTAACCAGGAAATGCCTCCCACAAAACAAAAAAGCATCAGCGCCCCAAACACCCTTAATATCAGTAAAATGATCTCACCACTCATGATTCAAATTTATCCATCGGTCGGGTTGAATCATCAACTGGGTTTTGCTTTTTAATCACATTGGGACGCGTATGACCTTCACCATAAATAATCATAAGATGGCTTAAGG
Organism: Anaerolineae bacterium; assembly: GCA_028284105.1. Classification (GTDB taxonomy): domain Bacteria; phylum Chloroflexota; class Anaerolineae; order Promineifilales; family Promineifilaceae; genus QQUD01. The sequence continues at coordinate 4,223 of JANQSK010000730.1, read as the reverse complement.
CAATTACATCCCCAGGTTCAAGCACGTGTTCAGATACACGTTTACCATTTACTACCGTACGCCCCCTTTTGCTGAGGTCGTAAATAACAAAACGACCCAATCGCCAACGAATTTGGGCATGTTTTCGGCTGACAGTTGCCGCATCGAGCACAATATCATTTTCTAAGCTACGACCTAATGTAACGAGTGGCTTTTCAAGGGGGATATGCTGCTGACCTGTAATAATAAGAAAAGCGTCTAAGGTGTTTATCGCTTCTAGATCACTACCGTTGGATAACGGCCGTTTATGCACCTGAGTTGCAAGCGCGTTATCTGACTTTTTCTGAGATTCAACCCGAATGATTCCATCACCGAGTTCGGCATCTCCTAAAAGTTGAATTTGCATATTGGGTGAATGATCAATTTGGAGCATTTGAGCGAGAGAGGTAATGGCCTCAAGAAACCGTGCTTCAACCGCTTGATGGGACTCTTCTGCTAAAACGGCCGTTTGCAAATCGTCAGGATGAACATAAATCATAAACTGTTCAGGTAAACGGCCGTTTATTTGATGTGCTTCAACAGCTTCTGCAAGCTGTACACTCACTTCTTCAACAAGAGATTGCTCACCAAATAATCTTTGAAAGCTCCCTTCGACCAGTCGTTGCGCAAACGCTTCAAAACGATTCCACGGTTTCTTTTTCATAAGCAAAAGCGATTATAAAAAGTGGCTCATAAGACGTCAATGAAGATTGTCACACTCTAAAGTAATTCACAAGAGTTTGCAAAAAAATAGAAAGAAAATATGAATTCCTTTCAGGAGAACAAACCTTTTACCAAGCTATATTAATGTTTAGAGCTTTTTGTGCTCCATTAAGCATTCGATATACTTTGGTAAGTTCTTCAGTGAGTCAAGTCGTCAATTTTAAAGTCAACGATTGACACTTTCAGTGAACGGAAAGAGATATTCATTTTTAGTTCTGAATCTTTATTTCTGATCACATTTTTACTGAAAATCTAAACAAAAGGAGGCCAAACTCATGTCAAAATCAGAACCAATCAAATTGACAGCCCTTGCTTCTTGTGCGGGTTGAGCGTCTAAACTAGGTCCGGCGGATCTAGCTCATGTGTTACAGCCATTACGTGATATTTTCCCAGCGAATAATCATCCCAATTTGCTGGTTGGGTTAACCAAGGCCGATGATGCGGCCGTTTATCAACTGGATGACCAACAGGCCATCATCAGCACGACGGATTTCTTCCCACCAGTGGTTGATGATCCATATGATTTTGGGGCCATTGCAGCTGCCAATGCGCTATCCGATATCTATGCAATGGGTGGCGAAGTGCTCTTTGCCATCAACCTCGTTGCCTTCCCAGAAAATCTTGATAAAGAAATTTTACGCGAGATTTTGCGGGGCGGTGCTGAAAAAGTTGCCGAGGCTGGAGGTGTTATTGCGGGTGGTCATAGTGTGAGTGATAAGGAACCCAAATATGGTTTAGCTGTCACCGGTCGTATTGATCCGAACAAGGTCAAAACGAAGGGTGGGGCTCGGCCAGGTGATGTGCTTGTATTGACAAAACCTTTGGGTGTTGGGGTGGTCACAACCGCTTTAAAGCGTGAAATCACCTCAGAAGCGGATGTAGAAACGGCCGTATCTAGCATGAAAATGTTGAACAAACAGGCCGCCATCGCTGCTCAAAATGCTGATGCAGCCAGTATGACAGATATCACAGGCTTTGGACTGTTAGGACACGCCCAAGAGATGGCAAAAAATGGGGATGTAGATTTCCATTTCCAAGCTGATAAGCTGCCATTCTTGCCAGGTGCTAAAAGTTATGCAGAAGCGGGTGCTTTCCCAGGTGGTATGGGACGCAATCTCATTCATTTTGAAGAGCATGTGACCTTTGCCGAATCGGTCCCAGAACTCATTCAACATATGCTTTATACACCAGAAACCTCCGGTGGGTTGCTTGTTGCTGTCCCTAGTGATAACATCCACAAATTTTTAGCTGATTGCGATACGGCCGTTGAGATAGGCCACGTGTCAGCTGGAAATGGACATTTATGGGTTGAATAAAGATTGATTATTAGGTAATTCAGATGGCAGGTTTAATCTTCTGCTTTGCTGAATTACCTAAATTTTTATCCTTACTCTCCCAGTAAAATCAAAAGGAGACACCCTACTTATGGAAAGAGCAGTCCCGAGTTCGGGAAACGAAGAAATTGACCTCTACTTAAGAACCTACTACTCCCTCCTGCGCAGCAGCCGCGAAGTAAAAATCAAAACCCTAATTGAAGCCCACAAAAGAATGAACTCGGCCCTTCACGTCAAGGCAGATGAACCAGAGCCCGATATGGCCGCGATGACATACGCATTGTTGCGGATGCCTAACTGTTTACACAAGGTACGCCTTGTCATCATGGGGCAAACAGAATACGTCTATCAACAGCATGGGTATCCTGATGTTGAATCATGGCAGCAGGTTTCAGCACCCGGTAGACGTCGTCGCAGCTTTTTTGATGGGCAAGATACATTAGCTGTTTATATCGCCAGCCAATCGGATATTGATGACATCATTCCCATCTTGACCGCTTATCAAATTGAGTCTCGCAAGCTACGACAAATCTTCAATCAAGCTGGGGCAATGAAGCTGCTTAAGTCTTTTAAGAAGGGAAAAAACGGCCGTTTATCTGCCAAACAGTGGCAAAAACTAAGCGAAGAAACACAGATTTCTCAAGAAGATCTGGAACGACTAGGTCAAATTTGGGGAGACCAAGCAATTGATCGATTGATCGACTTGGCAACTGAAAAACATGAATTTGGGATTCGCATGTTAGCCGGTTCTTTAGCGGACTACAAAAGAGCAACCCGGCAATGGTGGGTCAATGTCGAAGAAAGAGTGCCCGACATCTCTTTCCAAGAGAGACCTGTTTACTTTATCTCTTCAAATACACACAGCTTGACTAATATTTTAAGTGGTTTTGCACTCCAACAAGAAGACAAGCTTCACACTTTTTTACACAATAGCAACTCCCCAGATCTTCAACAAGAGTACAAAGACATTTTGGAACGCAATGTGCCGAGCAATCGGGAAAACTTTCTTTATTATGCCTTGAAAAAGTTAGAGGCAGAAAATCCTGAATTGATTACTCAGCGCCGAAATCATGAGCGAAACTTGGGTATTCATCGCATTCCGAGTGGGCACGCTTTTGATATTGAGGTTCAAATCATTAATTTGCACAAGCTCAAGCCCAATCATTTAGACCCTCGTCTCAGGATTCAAGGCATAGAAAAGCTCATTCGTAGTAACGCCCTCATTATCAATATCGATTATCCACTTGGCATGGCAGCCTATCAGGTGCTTACCGAGATTGCACGAAACATTGCAGAGGTGCGTGGCATCTACATCATGGGGAAAGCAGCGACATTAAACGGCCGTATTGGTGACGTCATGATTCCAAATGTGGTCCACGACGAGCACTCGATGAATACTTATTTCTTCCGCAACTGCTTCTCAGCGGATGATATTGCCCCTTATCTCGTCTACGGCACCGTCATGGATAACCAAAAGGCAATCACAGTACCAGGCACCTTCCTTCAAAACGAAGGCTATATGTCACTCTTTTATCGTGAGGGCTATACGGATATGGAAATGGAAGCAGGTCCTTATCTTAGTGGCATTTATGAGATGGTACGGCCAAAACGACATCCATCGAATGAAATTGTTAACTTAACCTCTGCCACCTTCCCAGTTGGTGTCTTGCACTACGCATCGGATACGCCATTTAGCAAAGGGAAGAATCTGGGTTCACAAAACCTTTCCTACTTTGGCATGGATCCCACATACGCCACTATGGTCGCCATTACGCGCGCCATCTTTACAACAGAGTTAGAAAAATTATAGATAAAGTCACCAAGGCAAGCTATGAACACAGAAATTTATGCTCAAAGATTAACGGCCGTTCGGCAAAAACTAACCGAATGGAAAGTAGATGGCGTCCTAATTACTGGCTATGCGAATCGCAAATGGTTAAGTGGCTTCACGGGCTCAAACGGTAAGCTCCTCGTTACCCAAGAAAAAGCGCTCCTTGCCACTGATTTTCGCTACTATACACAAGCCCTACAGCAATCGCCCCATTTCACACTGTTCAAGCATGAGCGCAGAGCGCAAGATGACATCGCCTTTTTAGCACAGGCTGACAACCAAAACCTTGCAATTGATGCCAACAACATCACCCTACA
>JANQSK010001142.1 GCA_028284105.1 Anaerolineae bacterium | reverse complement strand
GTCCAAATGTTTTTGATGAAATCATCTTGCTTCAAGATGCATTCCGTCAGGCAGGTCAAACGCTTTCTCTGTCAGCTGAACCCTCTTCAAATAGCGATACGTTGTATCTCGGCCTTTATAACCAATCAGAATTAGTCGAAGATCTATTAGCAGAAGCAGGTATTGAGGTAACGATTGAACCCCCTCTTGAAATGGAAGATGAAGATGAGGCTGATTCCGAAGAAGATTTAGATGAAGAGTCAGAAGAAGCAAGTGAAGAAGAAGTAGAAGAAACCGACGAAGATGCTGAAGAAGGAGATGTTTCGGAAACTGAAGTAGAGGAAGAAATTGAGATCATCCGCTTGCTTGAATCTGAATTCGGCCGAATTCAGATTTCGGGGACCTCTTTGATTTTGTTGCATGAAGATGGGGATGACCGATCGGTTGTCGTATTGGCTGCGAGTAGTGAAGGGTTGGAAACGGCCGTTAATCGCCTCCTTAGCCTCATCCCAGCAGATTCAGAAAATACCCTTTCAGATTGCCTCTTGCAATCCCATTTAGCACTCTGTCCAACCGGAATCGCTGATGAAGAAATTGAGCCTGAGCTATTGACAGGCGGTGTTGTAGAAATGGATTCTTCAGAAGAAATGGATGAAGAAGAAGAGGGCGACGAGCCCATTGACGATGAACCACCCGTTGAGGGGGATGATGGTGGTGAACCAATTGGTGATCTGAATGCTGTTTCACAAGGTTCAATATCAGTTGGCGAAACGATAGATGGAACGCTGGCTGAAATGGAATCGCATGCGTATACCTTTAGCGGTGGGCCAATTACCGTTGATATTGTAGTGGACGGTGATTCTGAATTAGACGCTATTTTAGAACTGTACGATCCATCGAATATCTTACTAGATTCAATGGATAGCACCTTCACAGAGGATGCTGAATCATTGCTAAGTGTCGAAATTCCAGATGATGGTGAATATACGATTGTGGTGCGGGATTTCTTTGATGACGGAGGTGGCTATTCATTGACAGTGACCGAATCAGGAGAAACAACTGAAACGCCAATTGACACCGACACAAAGATTTTTATTTTTGTGGACGATGATGGCGATCCATTGGGAAATGGAATCACGAGTCAAGCCGCATTAGAAACTGCTTTTGCTGCATTCGATACCACAGTTTGGGTTGCTTCAGTAGATGGTGCACTATCTGAAGATGCCTTGGAAGGTCATACCTTCCTTGTCTGGGACAGCGGGGATTATGAGGACCCTGACGGTTTTTTTAGCCCAGATGCTGATGTCATATTTACTTTTCTCGATAGTGGGGGAGGCGTTTTAATAACGGGGTCACTCCCAGCCGTATTTACTGGTTCTTTTACAGCCGAGCTTAGTGAAATTGAAGTGTTAGATGCACCAGATTCTATTCTTGATGGGTTTGAACCTGGTGAAATCATCCCCTTATCTGAAACGGTCACCGTCTCATTATCAGAAATTACAGTTGATGATTTTGATACAGATGAAGGCTTTGGTCTTTTTTCTTGGACCGCTGGAAGTGAAGGAGAAGGCACTTTAGTGGCCTTTGCTGGGGAAGATTCTGCCCTAAATCAAAAATCAATGGTTATCTTGTTTCCGATTTCAGTAATGCCTGAGGAAGCCCAATCATTATTATTAGAAAACGCCATAGCTTGGTTTGGCCTAAATTAAGGATTCTATATAATCAGCCCCACTAAGATCGAGGAGCCCTTCACAAAATTGCAGTAAATATGGAGAGAAGGGTGATTCTAGGGAGAAGAATTAGATATGGCTGATTATCCAGATGTGGTATTTATCGTTTTAGATACCCATCGTGCCGACAGACTAGGTTGTTATGGTTACGATCGCAAGATTTCGCCGAATCTTGATCGTTTTGCTGAACAGGGGTTGCTCTTCAAACAGGCTGTTTCCCCTGCGCAATGGACAATTCCAAGTCATGCGTCTATGTTTACGGGGCTGTATCCAACCGTTCATCAAGTGACCCAACAATCTCAAAGCTTACCCCCTACAACGCCCCATCTTGCAGAACTGATGCAAGATTCAGGCTATGAAACGATTGGGTTTTGTAACAACCCTTTGGTTGGTGTGTTGAATAATGGGTTCAAGCGGGGATTTGAGACATTCTACAATTATGGGGGTGCCATCCCCAGCATTCCTAAAAAATCGAGCCGCATGCCGTGGCCATTTAACCGAATTGGAGAAATTTACACGCAATTTTTGCGTCGAATTTCTTATCCTATCCAAAACTATATTGGGCAATCTGATTTAGCACTTCGACTTTCATTTAAGTCATGGTTTACGCCTATTTGGTCAAAGTATGCCAATTTTAAAGGACAAAATGCTCGTTCTGTGAAGGATGTTTCTGAATATTTGGTTGATCGAGAACAGGAGAAGGGCAAACGGCCGTTATTCTTGTTCCTCAATCTTATGGAAACGCACATGCCTTTTACGCCACCGGCTCAATTTATTGATCAAGTGGCACCCTATTACAAACAAAACAAAGAAGCCCGTCAGCTGATGAAAAGCTGGAATCGGGAAGCCTACCGCTGGGCTGCACCGCTTGATGAACCGATGAGCGAGTTGGAAAGCCAAGTGTTAAGCGACATGTATGATGCGGAAGTCGCCTATCAAGACGATTATTTAGGTGAGCTTTTCCAAGTTCTCGAGCAACGGGAAAATAAAGAAAACACACTGGTCATCATTGTTGCCGATCATGGCGATGGGTTAGGGGAGCATGGCTTTATGGGGCATGCTTTTAATGCCTATGAAGAACTGATTCATGTCCCTATGATGATGCAATGGCCTGCTCGCTTCTCAACTTCAAAAGTTGTCAAAGAGCCTGTGAGCACCCGCCGCATTTTCCATACTATCTTAGATGCAGTCGGGCGAGTTCCAGAAGCACAAGGAGTTGATCCTGTACAGGTTCACGATTTGTCTTTAGCAAACTCAGTTTCTGGTTTTGATGATGGCCAAATCATTGCGTATAGTGAAATATATCCACCGTTGACTTTTGTTAAGGCGATTGAGAGCCGTAATCCAGACCTTTTAGAACGGTATCATTGTTTATCAACACGCCGTGCCGTTGTAAAATCAGAAGACGGTGAAAACTTTAAATTGGTGGATGTTGAGCAAATTGGCAAAGAACTTTTTAATTTGTCTGCTGATCCGTTAGAATTAGAGGATATCGTAGAAAAACAGCCGTTAACAACCCAAAAGCTAACTAAAGAGCTCAATCGCATTCAAACTTCTGTTGAGTTGCAACAGAAAGAGGTTGATGCTGGTCACCAAGTCGAAATGGATGAACAGCTTATTCAACGACTTCGCGGGTTGGGTTACTTGGATTAGTAGTTCGGCAGATTATTATTAAGATAAAAAGGGTATAACATCTGCCACACTTTACGGCCGTTACGCTGTAACAAGAATTTTGAGAAATTGAAGAGGCAATACCATGTTTGATAATTTAGATATAGATCGGGTCGCATTTTCCATACCATTACCAGAATGGTTTCCCGGAAACGCCACCACACTCCCTATTTTTTGGTACGGAATTCTCGTTACCCTAGGGATTATTATTGGTGTCCTTTGGGCGGCGCGTGAAATTGAAAAACGCGGGCAAGATATTGACGAACTTTACAATGGCGTTATTGTCGTTGTGTTTGCTGGGTATATCTTCGCGCGACTGACCTATGTCATCCTAGATGTAATTCAAGGTGGACAATATTCAGATATTGTTCAAGTGCTCAACATCCGCGCAGGGGGTGTCAATATTTTAGGCGGGTTTGTAGGTGCAGTTTTGGTTGCTGCGATTTACATCCGATTTAGAAATTTAAGATTGTGGCACTATGCCGATGTGGCTGGCCCTGCATTATTAATTGCGCAAGCCATCGGACGCTGGGGTAACTTTATTAACCAAGAGCTTTATGGACCACCAACTAACCAACCTTGGGGAATTCTAATTGATCCCCCATTCCGATTGGCTCAATTTAGCAATTTAGCTGAATTTCCTGCAGAAACTCGTTTTCATCCAACTTTCTTGTATGAATCAATCGTATTATTAATTGGATTTATTTTGTTGGTTTTCCTCAATAATCGCTATCGGGATCAATGGCAACCCGGAACACTATTCAGCGTCTTTTTGATGTGGTGGGGTGGTCATCGGGCTTGGATTGAACTTTTCCGACCAGATCAAGCTGCGATTGGCAATAGCCCAATTACCTATTCAATGATTGCAGCGATTTTAATTGCACTCGTTGGACTTTATCTGTTCTTATCATTCACCAATCGCTTACCTGAAAGTGCACGACGCCAACGTCGCCGTAAGCGGGCATTGAAGCCAAAGGTAAACCGTTCACAGAGCTAATACATCTGATTTAATTGCGTGTTTGGAAGAATAGTCGAATCCCGTTACACGTTTTAAATACACTTAGTTTAATTTTTTAATCAAATCAAGCTGTCAACCTTTAAAAATCATGTATGAAATTTAGATGCATGTGAGGTTGGCAGTTTTTTATTTTTACCGTCCTTGCACAAGACTTTTCCCACTTTTTACAAATGACCAAATTGGAGGAAAAATGGCTCAATTTGAGAAACTTAACGCTATGGCGTTAACGTTCGATGATGTTTTATTGGTTCCAGGCTATTCAGAAGTATTGCCAGCTGAGGTTGAACTCAAAACGCGGATCACAAGAGATATTCACCTTAATGTTCCGGTTCTGTCAGCCGCTATGGATACGGTAAGTGAAGCTCAGATGGCGATCGCCATTGCTCGAATGGGAGGCTTGGCCGTCATTCATCGCAACTTGTCCCCAGAAGAACAGGCCAATGAAGTAGATAAGGTGAAGCGTTCTGAAGCAGGGATGATTGTTGATCCTGTCACGCTGAAAGCTTCCGATACCTTGGAACAGGCTGAAGCCATCATGAGTCGCTATCATATCTCTGGTGTGCCAATTACGGATAATACAGGTAAATTGGTCGGCATTTTGACGAACCGAGATACGCGTTTTGTGGTGCCTGGAAAGCAACTCATTTCAGATTTTATGACCAGCGAAAATGTGGTTACGGCATCTGTGGGAACAACGCTTGAAGAGGCAAAGGACATTCTGCATCAACATCGTATTGAGAAACTCCCTTTGGTTGATAATCAGGGGTATTTGAAAGGACTCATTACGGTTAAAGATATCCTCAAAAAAGTGGATTACCCAAATGAGGTGAGTGATGACAACGGCCGTTTATTGTGTGCCGCTGCCATTGGCGTTGGGGATAAAGGGCTTGCTCGATTAGAGCACCTCGTCAATGCCCATATTGATATTGCTGTTATTGATACGGCTCACGGACATACCGCGCTTGTTCTCAAAACGATTCGAGAAGCCAAAGAGCGTTATCCTAATTTGCCCATCATTGCTGGAAATGCGGCAACAGCACAGGGTGTACGAGATCTCGTTGAAGCAGGTGCAGACTGTGTCAAAATTGGGATTGGTGCGGGTTCAATCTGTACGACCCGCATTGTAGCCGGTGCAGGGATGCCTCAATTAACGGCTGTTCTTGAATGCGCCGCTGAAGCAAAAAAACACGATATCCCTTGTGTTGCTGATGGCGGTCTTAAATATTCAGGTGACGTCGTAAAAGCGCTTGCGGCGGGTGCTGATGCGGTGATGCTCGGTTCGATGTTAGCAGGTTTAGAGGAAAGCCCTGGTGAAATCATCCTTTACGAAGGACGGCGCTATAAAGTGTATCGAGGAATGGGTAGTCTAGGCGCAATGCAGGGACACGGTGCTGATCGATATGGTAGCGGTGTTGGTGCAAGACAAAATCGTGACAAGCTTGTTCCTGAAGGTGTTGAAGGACAAGTGCCATATCGCGGTAAGCTCGAGGACATTTTGTATCAATTGATGGGTGGTGTCCGCTCTGGTATGGGATATGTCGGTGCTGGCACGTTAGCAGAGCTTCATGAAAAGTCTCAATTTGTTCAAATATCACACGCTGGCTTGATCGAAAGTCATCCACATGGCATTTCAATCACGAAAGAGGCGCCAAACTATCAAGCAAGAAGGTAATAATGCGATGGGCTTCAAGATGTTACACAATAGCTTGTGCAACATCTTGAGTCTAATACGCAAGGACAACATGTTTACACACAACACATATATATCTCCGTTTACTTGGCGCTACGGTTCAGAGAAAATGCGTCAAATTTGGTCTGAAGAAAATAAACGTCGCTTAATGCGTCAAGTTTGGGTTGCTTTGGCCACCGCTCAGAATGAAGCCGGTTTGGTTGCTGAGGAGCAACTCGCTGACCTCAAAGCAAATGCCGACAAGATTGATATTGAGCGTGCTTTAGAAATCGAAAAAGAGACGCGTCACGACGTGATGGCTGAAATTCGGACTTTTGCCGAGCAGTGTCAGGTGGGTGGCGGCATCATTCATTGGGGAGCAACCAGTGCAGATATCACAGACAATATGGATGCTCTTCGACTCAGAGAAGCAGCTATTCTTGTGGAAGCACAATTAAAAGAACTGCTTGCCAACCTAGTTAAACGAATTGAAGAAACGGCCGAAATTCCTACAATGGCACATACCCACATTCAGCCCGCAGAACCAACCACACTAGGGTATCGGTTTGCCGTTTATGCTCAGGACTTACTAGACGATTTGGTCGATTTACAAACCCTGATCAAAAATTTACGAGGCAAGGGTTTGAAGGGGGCTGTGGGAACGCAAGCAAGCTATGATGAGTTACTTGCCTCTACCCCGATGAGTGCACTTGAGATGGAACAAAGAGCGATGGCTGTTCTGGATTTACCAGCATTCCCCATCGCAACCCAAACATATACACGCCAGCAAGATTTGCGTATTCAACAGGTATTGGCTGGAATTGCTGCCTCTTTGCA
>JANQSK010001141.1 GCA_028284105.1 Anaerolineae bacterium | reverse complement strand
ATGATCTAGCAGAACGGCCGTTGCGTCACACATGCCCAGCGTCTATTGCAGATGCTTTGTTGCCTCGTGTTGTGGCTGTGCAAGCTAGCCAGCTTAGAGGTATTAACCCACCTGAAGCAACGAATGAGATTGATGGCTTAATCAATCAATTGCTCAACGCCCAAAACAGGGATGGCGGTTGGGGTTGGTGTGATGGCAGCCAAAGCAATCCGCTATTTACGTCTCAGATTGTCGTTACGCTTTGGGAAGCGCAACAGGCGGGTTACCGTATTTCAAGCAATAATTTGATTTCGGCCGTATCCTACTTGGCAACACAAAACCAATCTGCGCAAGAGCTCAGTGACCCACACGCCATCAACCAACAAATCTTTTCCTCATATGCTCAATCGCTGGTTCAGCCCATTAATTTAGACAGCGTGTTGAACTTTTATGATCGCCATTTTGAACAGCTTTTACCTGAATCAAAGGCGCTTTTGGCTTTGATGCTGCATAACGATGGGATTGCCCCCTCAGTGGAACAAACGCTTATTGAAGGGTTAAACGGAACGGCCGTTCTCTCAGCAAGTGGGGCTCACTGGGAGTCGGATGCAGGCTGGGTTAGTTTACAGTCTGATGTGCGTAATACGGCTGTTGTGCTGTCGGTCCTTACACAAATTGATCCGGACTCTGAACTTTTAGTTCCTGCTGTCCGCTGGCTGATGTCGGCTCGTCAAGCCACTTCATGGAGCACTGCGCACGATACGGCTTGGGCAACGCTCGGCTTAATTAAGTGGGCACAACAATCTGGAGACGCAACCCCTGATTTTGAATACCAAGTTTTGGTGGACTTAGCGCCTGAACTTGAAGGGCGTGCCTTTGAAGATACGGCCGTTCAGACCTTGCAGCGTGATATTCCAATCAATGATCTCGGAGTCGGTGAACCTCACTTTGTGGAGTTTAATCGTCAAGATGGGGATGGGAATTTCTACTATACGGTCTTTTTAGACACAGCTTTGGATGCTTCAAGAGTAACGGCCGTTGATCGAGGCGTTCAAATTATTCGTACTTTCTATGATGCCGAATGTGACTCTGAAGAGACAATTTGTGAGCCCATTGAACAAATCAAAGCTGGAGAGCAGGTGCGTGTTGAACTGACGCTGACAGTTGCCAATGATATGCTTTATGCTGTGATTGATGATCCGATTCCAGCGGGCACTGAGGCAATCGATCCCAATTTGGATATTTCGAATAGCCAGTTTGGACCAAATACGCAACCCAATCAATACCAGCGTGGTTATTGGGGATATTGGATTTTCAATCAAATTCAATTCCAAGACGAACAAGTGAGTTTTACGGCACCTTTCTTGCCAGCAGGGACTTATCAATACACTTACTTTTTGCAGGCAGTTGTGCCGGGTGAATATCAAGTTATGCCAACTTTTGCGCGTCAACAGTTTATGCCAGATGTAAACGGCCGTTCAGATGGGATGCTCTTTGTGATTGTGGAGTAGTTGTTTGTTAACTACCATTTCTTAGCCCACCTTGGGCTATCCATCTCGTACGGTGTTTGATTATTGAAGTCAGCTAACTCTTTAGGCTTCAATGTTAAAGCTCCGCTAATTTCACAAACATACAGCTTCCCTTCGCTTGCATAAACGAGTCGTCCTTTATGATCCCATTGCGCACACTGAGCCCCGTCAATGCCAATGACTTTGCCAGAAGAGCGGTTTTCTATTTTGTAGGATTCGTGATCTTTTAATTTTACAAAACTCCGTTCCATGATCAGATTCAAGGGGCGGCTTGGATGCTTTAAAGTACGGATTTCGGGTAGATTCGAAACATAACCTCTTAAAGATTTGTCAAATTTAAACTCCCCCTCTTGAACTTTGTGCCAACCATCTCGTGTTAAGCGTCGAAGGTAGATTGAATCAGTTAATGTGCTTTTCATTGGATTTTTTGAGATGTTCAACCATCTAGGTGGCAAATGATCAGGGTGGGGCTGAGGCATGTCAAACGAGTAATTCAAAGCAATAGATCGATAATCTTCAAAGAGACCACCGCCAAAATGTCCTGCACCACGTGGCCACAGTGCGAGAGCCGTTAACCATGGGGGTTTGCTAATGGCTGTCCAAGCAAAACTGTATTCAGAATCTTTCATCGTTTTATGATTAAATTTACTGACAAAGTAAAGTAGAAGCTCCCCATTTGGTGACAAGTCGCAATTCTTTTCATAAATCCGACCTTTAAACCAGTGACCGTACTCAAATTTATCATTTTTAGTGTCCCATTTAATCAGCTGGGTCCATTTGCTCGGACCACGTCTAAAAATGACTGCACTTTTTGATTCGCGAGCCATCATTATAAATAAACGACAGGGGGGTAGTTTTTCTTGAGACATTGGTTCCTTTTGAAGATGTTTGAGAAGTTTGAGTATAAATGGGAGAGCATGTTTTCACAATCAGTTTGCTTGGTTTAGATAAGGTGAACTCATTTGTAGCCTTTACTTGTCTTCAAAGAGTCTTTTCAATATACTTTGACCGACCAACTGGTTGGTTGGAAATTGATTTGGAGATGAAATATGCAAAATACAACTTATGAGACAATTTTGACAAGCCTTGATGATGGTGTTTTTACAATTACATTAAATCGTCCTGAGTCATTGAATACAATTGTTCCACCTATGCCTGCAGAATTTGAGCATGCGATGGGTGTTGCCTCACGAGATGAAGACGTTCACGTTATTGTTGTTCGGGGTGCCGGTCGGGCCTTCTGTGCTGGCTATGATTTTGGGGAAGGATTTCATCATTGGGATAAAATGATCACAACGGATGGGAAATGGGATCCTTCAAAAGATGCAGTTTGGGGAACCAATCGATTCACCAGTGCGCATCAACAATTTTTCTCCATGTGGCGTTCAGCCAAGCCTGTTATTGCCCAAGTTCACGGTTGGTGTGTAGGTGGAGGTAGTGATAACGCTCTCTCTGCGGATATTATTATCGCCAGCGAAGATGCTGTTATTGGAACACCTTACTCACGGATGTGGGGAGCATATTTAACTGGGATGTGGATCTACCGTTTGGGGCTTGCAGAAGCCAAGTGGCGTGCTCTAACAGGAGAGCCTTTTACTGGTCGCGAAGCGGCAGATATTGGGCTTATTAACAAAGCTGTACCCTTTGATCAACTCGAATCAACCGTTGCAGATGTTGCCGCCAAATTAAAAACCATTCCTTGGTCTCAATTAGCTGCACAAAAAATGGTTGTCAATCATGCCTATGAGCAAATGGGTATTGGCGCGGTTCAAACTCTTGGTCCAATATTAGATGGCGTCATGCGCAATACGCCAGATGCCTTGAAATGGATTGAGAGAGCTGAGCAAGATGGTGTTCGCCAAGCAATTACTGACCGGGATGGTCCATTTGGAGATTACAGCCAAGCGCCGCCTGAACGTCGTCCAAATCCAAATAACGTCATTAAAGTATGAGTTTAAATTCGCGTGATCGCATTTTAGCTGAGGCTGAGCGACTCTTTGGGCAAAATGGCTTTGCT
>JANQSK010000728.1 GCA_028284105.1 Anaerolineae bacterium | reverse complement strand
GCATTTCACATCCGATCAAAAAAACTATATAATAGAGATTATAGTAAGTAGCTTTATTGTGGGAAGTCGTATTTCGCCCAAAAAAGACCGGTTATTGTCTAAATTGGCAAAATACTAAACAGTTTTTCGATCTATACACAAAGCATAATCATCGAATTCTGAAAAACTGGAGTAGAGGAAAAGCAAATGGATATCCAGCATCTAGTTGACCGATTAGAACAAGTTTTAAACGAAAGCTATCGTTTTCCAATGAGTGCCTACCTTATGGTTCATGAAGATAAAATCTTCAATATTGTGGATCAGATGCGCGTGTCCGTGCCGGAAGAGATTAAACGAGCGAACCGGATTGAATCAGAAAAAGAGCGAATCTTGGCACAGGCTAAAGAAGAAGCAGAACGTATCCGTGAGCTTGCAAAACATGAAGCGGAAGAACTCATTCAACGTGATTCCATTACCTCTTCATCTCAACATAGAGCCGATAACATTGTAGAACGTGCCAGACGTGAGGCAGAAGCACTTCGTTTAGATGCTGATGCATATGTTGTTGAGGTATTGGCTAAGCTTGAAGATGACTTGCTCCGATCATTGTCAGTCGTGCGCAACGGCATGGATAAAGTGAGTATTCAAGAGCCAGAACCTGAGATGATTCAGCAGGAACAACCAGCAGATTAGTTCCCATTTGCCCTGCTAGTATCACTATTGTCCCCTCAATGGATTCCAAAAATAAAGTCATCTTCATTGACGATCATCGGCAGCTTGCTCAAATTTATGACGAAATTGAGCATCGTGTGTCATCTGCACAAGCTGAAAAGCCGATTTGGCCCTGTCGAAAGGGCTGTGATTTATGCTGTCGCCGGTTGGCGCATGTGCCTGAAGTAACGGCCGTTGAGTGGCAAAAGATGCAATTAGGGATTCAGCAACTGCCATTGGACATCCAGACTGAAGTTGCTCATAAAATTAAATCACTCAAAGGACACCAGGAGGGTTTTGTAACTTGTCCTCTTCTTGACGAGGAAGCGGGTGCTTGTCGAATCTATGAACACCGCCCTGCTGCCTGCCGCATGTATGGGTTTTACGTTTCCCGACGTAACAATCAATGGTGCCAAGAAATCGAAGATTTGTTTCAGGCGGGTGAGCTAGATGGTGTGACTTTTGGCAACTATGCTGCCATGAAGCGGACTTTGGGTGAACAGTTTGGGGATGTCTATCCAATAACAATCTGGTTTGAAAAAAGCACTCAGGATCAAGCATAAATAGGTGGCTTGAAATTTATCGTTAACGTTCTTCCCCTAAAACACGCCAAAATTAATCCCCACCCAATTTTCTTGACAAATGAATAGCAGATTGCCAGAATACCCTGCTTGCTAAGCAAACTTTGAGGAAGGATTTGGATATGAAGAAGGTATCTTATTTAATTTTGTTTTTGTTACTTTTAGCGGCATGTGGCGGAGATCCAGCACCAACACAACCCGTTGATAGTCAGCCTGTCGAAGAAGTTGTGCCAACGGTTGTGCCACCAACGCCAACACCTGCTGTTGAAGCGACTCTGCCACCACCACCAACAATTGCACCTGTTGCAACGGCAACACCACCACCTGCTGTTGAAGAGCCTGTTGTTGAAGATGAAACGGCCGTTGTTCTCAACACGCGTGAAGACTTTGGTAATAATCGTAACCTGCTTACGGGTGAACTTGTTGATGATCCAGCCGTGCTTTTGCAGCGCCCGATCGCGGTAAAAATTTCCAATGCCCCTCCCAATTTTGTCCGTCCACAGGCGGGTTTAAATGACGCAGACATTATTTTTGAACATACGGCCGAAGGCAGCGTGACTCGCTTCACAGCCATCTTTTATGACTCTGCCCCTGAAAGCATAGGCCCAATCCGCAGTGCTCGATTGATTGATGTTGAGCTGCCTGCGATGTACGATGCAGGGCTCGCTTTTTCTGGTGCGAGCAATGGGGTGAACCAACGACTTAATAGCTCTGATTTCCAAACGCGGATTATTTATTCAGCTGAACAAGGCTACTTCCGCACAGGGGAAGATAAACCGTTTGAGCATACGCTCTATGGGGATGCCAGTGGATTCCAACAGGCGCTTGCCACAAAAGGGCAAAATACACCTCCTAACTTTGTAACATTTAATTCCTTTAACTCGATTGCGCCTGAGGGTGGTCAACCTGCTGGCTATGCAGCCATTGATTATCAATGGGAAACGGTTGAATGGCGCTATGACCCTGAAAACGGCCGTTATTGGCGATGGGCTGCAGATCAACCCGTCCTCGATGCAAACACAGGTGAACAAGTCAGTGCTGCCAATGTGGCCATTATTGCGCCATTCCATGTCGAAGACCCCACCGTTTGCGAAGAGATCGCCAACGACACCTGCATTCATCTCTCTGTTCAAATTCAACTATGGGGTTCTGGCACAGGTCTTTTGTTACGAGATGGGCAACAGTACAACATAACTTGGAATCGTCAGGGTCGCAATGATTCTCTGACGTTTACAGATGCTAATGGCACCCCATTCCCTCTTCAAATTGGCAATATGTGGGTTCAATTGGTGCCTAGCTGGTATCAAGAACCGGTACTCGTTCAACCCTAAGCACAACGAATAAACAATTCAATTCATCGTTAAATGGCTCAAGTGTATGATATACTGCTTGAGTCATTTCGTTTTTCTGCTTCTTGTTTAATTGATCTTGCCTTGTTGTGAAACCCTGTTAGACGGTGCATTCTAGCACTCTGATGAAGCTGATTATCAGGTGTAGATTGGAGGAGATTAAAGTTGAAACGTGTCGTTGTTATTATTTACCTTATCTTATTTATTTCCGTTACTATTACCGTAGCAGTTCGAAGCCAAAATAATGGGCAAGTCAATTTCTTCGGCTACTTACAGCATAACCATAATGCTTCTTTGACATATAACGAATCGATGTATGAAATCAGGGGCTCAAATGTGCATATTTATTCATTTGAAAATGGGCGACCCACTTTAGAATTTATCAAGCCTATTTCCGAACTGTTTGAAAATGCGCCCGATAATATTCAATATTTCACCACGCATGAAGGGTACGCATATATTTATGATGAAAACCAAAATGTGTTTCAACTTTATCGAATTATTTCGGATACTCACTTTGACTTCATTACGAATATCAATATTCCAGGTTTAGGTTCTTTCAATAAAAATTATTTAACAATAAATACCGGTGGTACCTGTCATCTTGGTGGTTGTGTAGAGGACTTTCGTATTTATGATATGTCAAATCCAGTGACTCCCGTTTTTATTGAAGGTGTGTGTACCAATTTTGGAGAATTTAAATT
The DNA here is from genome assembly GCA_028284105.1 of Anaerolineae bacterium. Classification (GTDB taxonomy): domain Bacteria; phylum Chloroflexota; class Anaerolineae; order Promineifilales; family Promineifilaceae; genus QQUD01. The sequence goes on along the minus strand of JANQSK010000728.1, from coordinate 1,589 downwards.
TGTTTACACCTCAAATAATTTAGGATTTTTCAATCTTAATGATCAAGGGTGCTCCGATTTTAATAGATTGCAAATTCGTGAACTAGGTTCAACAGTCAGTGTTGAACTCCAAGATAGCTTTCTTGTTGCAATGAGTCCTAAAAATATTGGCTACGCTCGAATTAATTCTGTAAATGGAATTTATGATTTTTCAATCCCATCCGCACCAAAGCGATTGCAACAGTTAGATCATACTGCCTCACTTTGGCAGAAAGGTCATCGTGTCTTTTCCGATAATCATTTTATCCATATAAGTGAAGACCGAAGCACGCTCCAAGCTTTTAATTACCCTCAATTTTCTAAATCCTCGACCATATCATTTAATGGAGATCGACCGATTAAAGGCTGGCAAATTGACGGAAATAAAATTTATCTTATTTTGTCTTCCGGTTTGAATATTTATCAAATTGACGACCAAATGAATCTCTCCTTAGTTTACTCATATAATTATCCTTACTTCAAAGCATCCTTGTTTAAGACAGTTGGAGATTACTTATTCATTCAAAGCTTGACAGATGGCTTACAAATTTTTGACAAATCAACTCAAACCTTTACCACTCAACATGTCTCATTTGGTACGCATGTAAATGAGGATATTGTTATTCGAGGAAATTATGCATATGTTTCGGAGAATAATATCTTTTTGATTTTTGATATTAGTAATCCTTCAGCTCCGGTTCTTCTTGGTGATTTACCTATTCTTGGAAGCAAACTCATGGTTAAAGAGTCTACAGTCTACTTAGCTGGAGATTTTTATGACCTTAATACATTTGGCGTTGGTGCTGTTGATGTTTCAATTCCAGAGAATCCAGTTTTCTTGGGATCCACAGAAACGTTTAATCTCGATACAGCTGTATTAAATAATGAACACATATATGCAATTGATTATGATGATCAGCTGCTTACGATTGTGGCTATTTCTAACACAACTGCTCCCCAAATCATCAATCAAATACCATTGGATACATCGCCAATCAATATTGATATTGTTGAGGATCACGCTTATTTAGGAACAAGTAATGGTATTTTACAAATCGATCTTAAAAACCCTACCTCACCTGAGATCATAGGATTTGTTGAGGGAACAGACATTGTTAATTATGTTGTTGCATCAAATAAACATCTGTATTTTTCTCATAGCTCTAAGTTAGGAGTGCTCAATGTTTCTAATCCTGATCAGCCAATTCAATACCCTATGCAAGACTTAGGAGAAGAAATTTTTTACCTTGAAGAGAATGCTGGACAGCTATTTGTTACCGTTGAAAATAATATGAGATTATTTGATATTTCCAATCCGGATGCTCCATCAGAAATTATTCGCTTTTCGATTGAAGGTTCTTCAATATCCCCGATCAATTCAGACAACATTGGATACCCTCTAAAGACAGTTGGTCTTGACTCGATTGGAATGGACACATATTTCTCAGGAAATGGTGCGGTTCAAATCTATCGAGATACAGGCTATTGTGATAGGGTTAATTTTGTTGATTCAATATCTCAGCGTCAAGCGATTGCAGGCTTGGAGCAAACAATCTTTATGCCACTTGTTC
>JANQSK010001121.1 GCA_028284105.1 Anaerolineae bacterium | reverse complement strand
AGCAAAGAGGATAAAGAGAGATTCTGTATAGGGGGCAAAGAGGAAAAATGAGGTCGGAAAAAGCGCATAGTAAACAACTCCTCGTGTGGCAACCTCTCTACTAAAATAATGGCTTCCAATTTCAAGCATCAGCCAGAATAGACCAATTGTTGCTATATTTGAAACAACAATTCCTGCAACCATATGCCCAATATGGTTGTTTCCAAACAGTGTTCCTATAGTGCGAATAAAAAGCGGATAGAGTGGTGGAAATACGGAATCAGCTTCTATCTCATACCCCTGTGCAGCGATTCTCGTGTACCGTAATGCGTCAAACCGCTGCCAAGGACCAAGCCACAATTCGCTTTGTCCTTCATTTAAAATGGGTTGTCCTAAATACGGCCGTAAAACAGGGTCTGGCTCAGCTGGTAAAGGGTTGATTTGAAGTGAGACGAGTGCCCAAAGGGACAAAACAACCCGAAAAATCACATAGATAACGATGGCCGTTTTGAGATTTTTCCCCACTATGCTCCTCCTGTGAATACAATCAAAAAGAGTGCATACATGATGGCAACGGCCGTTAATAGTTTGACGCCTTGTTCTGAACGTGGCCTGCCATCACGAAAAAAACGATGCATCAACAAAGGCATCATAATCACAGCAAAAGGACTATAGATCAGTGGAATAATCCCAGAAAACAATCCATACCCAATCGTTAAAATGAGCATAATGGTGCTTGCCTTCATGAGCCGTTGATTCCACAAAATACCAAATTGAATTGTAAAGTTGTGATCATTAATTGAATCCACTTCAATATCACGGGCCTGTTGCTCAAGCTGGGAAGAGAATGAGGCAAAAAACAGTGCTAATAATATGACGATGTCAATGGCAAGCCAGTTGACATTTAATATGACTAATACAAGATAGAAGGGGAAGGTTTCAACAAATATTCCATGCACTAAGAGATCGAGAATTGAACGACTTTTAATTCTTAACGGAAGAGCTGAATAAGCCCAAATAATAAATCCGCCAATCAAAAACATGAGCAAGCTCCGCCAACCAAAAAGCATAAAACAACATGCAAGCAGTAGCCCAATTAAAACAAATGCAACATGAATGAGGGTGGGGGAGTAGGGAGCCTCAAGAAAAAAATTGCGCTTGGCCTTTTGTTCGTCGAATTTATCGTGATGTCGATCAAAAAAGTCATTAACAGCAAATCCAAACCAATAGGTTGCTGTAATTGCAATGAGCAAAAGTAGGTTTTTGGGTGTAATGAGTTGATGTATTGAAAGAGCCGTGGCAACAATAACGGCCGTTACACCCCACGCATCCATATGATTGAAAAACAGCTTATCCAAATGTTTGAGGGCGTTTTTGTTTGGATCTCTGAGATGAACATTCATATACCCAAAACGTTACCAAATATCATTCTAGGTCGCAATGAATATATTTATGAAAGAATGAACTAAGAAGGGAACATTGTTGTGGAAAACTTCACGATGAACGCCGAATAGAGAACATGACTTCGGGATTTTTGAGAGATAAAAAATTAATAAGGCTGGTGACAAGACCAACGTCAAAATACCTTCTTCATCGTCAAACCTTGTGGCAACGGCTTGAAGCCTAATGCCAAATTAATCTGATACATAGGATTGTTTTCTTCGTTGGCTGTAATAATACAATTTGCACCGGTTGCTTGTGCTAAGGCGATAGCTCTAACCTTCATTGCAGTCGCAACACCTTGGCATCGAAAGTCGGGATGTACGCAGGTAAAAGGCGTTTCCAAAGTTTTACCATCAGCAAACCAGGATAGTTCTGTTGAGGCTAGCCATTTCCCTGACGCATTATGAATGGCAATGAAAGTTCCTTCAGGCCAAAAGCGGGGTGTATCAAAGGTCATTTGGACGAATTTCTCGAAGGAGGTTTCTGACATGGGGTCAGGAGAAGGGGCATCTTGGCTCGCAATTAAATCCATTTCATAATATTTATGCTGCCAATTTGGGTCTTGACTGGCTAAAGCATCAACAGAGTAGATACCAATACCTTGTTTTTCCACAGTATCCAGAATATTTTGAAATTTATCTATCTTAAAGAGGGATAGGTCTAATCGCGAGCGAGCCCAACGCATGAGCAATTCGTAACCTCGCTTCTCTAAAAAGGCTAGAGCATGAGTATCGTTTTCCCTTGTACTGCTGACCAAACTTGTAAGGCTTGGGGTGCGGGCGGCCAACATCTGTTGAAAGTATTCAAAAAGGTAGGAACCAATACCTTGTTTTTGATAATCTGGAAGCACCATTAACTCTAAATCATATTTGCCAGGTTGATATTGCCAATGATTTTCAAAAATATGTGCAGCTCCTACTATAGTGCTCTGTCCGATTGTAACGAGCATTCTTTGGGTGAAATATTCTGCTGGCCATGTGGAAACATCATATTTTAGGCGAGCTAGCGAATTGGGTTCATCAGCCCAAATAGTATTCCTCACGGCTAACCACGATTCATAATCCGTATCTGTATGTTGTACAGTTCGAATCTTGATATCTTTAGTTGAAATTGACATGGTATTGTCCTTAGGAAATTAAAAGAAGTGCATAAATGCGTGATAAGTAGAGATTCGCTTTTTGGAAAGAGTATCTTGTTTTACGGCCGTTTAACCTAATTTGAAACTTCAGCTACGAGTAAGTTGAGTGCAGTACCCATTTCTATCTCACCTGTTTTGACTTGGGTGTCGATGTTAAGCAAATGTCGATAGATAGTCTTTAGCTGATTGAGGGTAAATCCTTTGCTTTGTTGAATCAGCTTTTGCCCAACAAACTTGTGGATTTTCATTTCAGAAGCGACTGCGGCAGGCGATGTTCCCGTATCTAAAAGAGATTTGGCCTGGACTAATAACCTAAACTGGCGAATAAACATTGAAAAAAGATAGAACGGGTCTGATCCTTCTGAAAGCTTTTTCTGAAAGAGGAGGGCCGCTTTTTTGCTGTTTCGCGTTCCAATTGCATCTACGAGCTCGAAAATGTTTGATTCTGCTGCATATGGGCTTAAAAGCATCACATCAGTAGCTTCAATTGGATGATCACTCTTATATAGAAGCAGTTTTTCAATTTCATTGTCTAAAATTTTCAAATCACTGCCTACGTTAGTCGCTAACAAATCTATGGCGTGGGGGGAAATACGGCCGTTTTTTTCCTCAACCTTTTTCTGAATCCAGTTCGATAAAGCGCGTCCCTCAAGGTTGCCAAACTGTTTAACATACCCTTTCTCATGAGAAGTTGCCAGCTTTAAGATGGCATTATTTTTGTTCAACTTTTTGGATTCAATAAAGAAGAGCCTCGTAAAGTCTGGCAGTTCCTCAAGGAAAAATTCTAACTCTTTAATTGTCTTTTTGTCTGGATTACTGGATAAAAAATTGTAGGCTAAAACTAGTCGGACCTTGGCTAAAAACGGAACCGCTTGGCAAGCTTGTTTAAGCTCAGTTAAGGTCATCGGTTTTTCAAATTTTGTGGTGTTTAAGTCAAGCATACTCACATCCCCAAACTTTTCTTTGAGGGTGTTTAGCGTCTCATTTTGAGAATGACTATCTTCACCGTGAAAAACGTAAAACATGGTTTATCCAATCGTTTCAATCCGATATGCGGTCGCTTTTATCTCTTTTTGGCCCCCTGTCAGTAGGAATTGGAAGAATTGCGTGACTGGATTAGGGGAGACTTTTCTCATGCGCAGAAGCTGCATATCTTTTAAGTCACCTTCCACGGTATATTTTGCTTGAAGCTGTACACCGATCGGTTTTGAGATAAGTAAACTCAGGACAACCAACAATACGGCCGTTGGCAATGCATTTAGAAATAAGGCAGGCGTAAGTGAAGATTTGCGGCGTTTTTGTTCGAACGTAAACGCAATTTGGGCAGCTAATGTCGCCATGGTGGCTGTGGTCAACAGTACAGTTCCACAATTGGGATGAACAGCTAGATGATGTTCACCACTTTTCATTCGATCAAAAGCTTCTTCAACACAATTGAACACGTCTTCTTCTTTAATTTCACCATAAATGTTGAGATTGAACCCTTTATGGTCTGAGTTACCCTGTGCACTAAAGTTTTTAAACTTTTCGCTCATTACATGGATAGTGGCGTGTTCTAATCCGTGATTTCGTCTAATTCGACTTAATGTATGGTTCATTTAAGCTCCTGCTGTCTTATTCGCTGTCGTCGAATAAATCTTTGAGGCTTTCTTCCCAAATGTCGTTGATGGGGTCAAACGGCCGTTCCTCAAAGCCTTCATTGACTTGATTGAGATAACTGGCGATGTCCAGTTTGGGATTCTTCTCCTGCATTTCAGTTAAGCGTTCACGAATGGAGTTTTCTAACTGGCCGCTTTTCTCCTCAAGGTCAGACAAAGTCAAAGAAAGGCCAAACATATGTTTGACCCGACGTAGTATGTCGAACCAAGCTCGATAATCAACTTCAATTTGCACCCCTAAGGGTTGTGCGGAGAGTCCATCTGCAAAGTCATAGGCGGGAGAAAATGAAAAGAAACCCACGATTTCGATGTTTTCATATTCTGCGAGGTGAACCATATAGGAACCAATGGTAGTGCCACCCTCATAATCTGAAAAACGGACCGAGTAATCGTCTAATTCTTCACGCATGTCTTGCATGCTATAAATTGCTGAGACTTGGCGCTCTTTTTGATAGGGGATTGGGCCAAAGACGCCTGCTACGGTGACAACCCGTTTGACACCTAGCTCTTGAACGGCCGTAAATAGTAAATCGCAATACTCATCAGCATTCATGTGAGGTTCATCACCTAAAAAGATGACCAACCCCTTCTCATCGTTTCCTGAATAGAAAAACTCATTATGTTTTTCCTCCATTGATTGACGAAACCCATTTTCCAATTTGATTGTGGGGCGCATGTAGTGATGCATGCCGGGGATTTGGAATAGATAAAACCCATCTGACTTTATTTCGCCAATTTTTTTTGCAGTGGTCAAATTGACTAAATAATTTGGTAAGCCAGATGAGATGGTGCCTGCGTCAGCCCATTGACGCCAGCCAACGAGCATGTAAATCTCTTTTGCTTTTGGTTTTTCCCAAAGATCAAGTTTTGACATGTTGCTACTATAGCTTGAATTCTAGTCTTGGGGAAGGGGAAATGACCGTTATTTCTCTTTTCAAATAGAGTTCTAACTCGTTATCAATGCTGTAGAATGGGCCACATAATTTAAAAAGATAAGATTTTATCTTCGACTCTTGGCGTGTTTATAAATCGTTCCACATATTCTATAAGCATTTCAAATGTATATGGTTTTTGAATAAAGCCATCGATTTTTGAGCCCATAAATCGCTCAGAAACTTCAACTTCACTATAGCCAGAAGTCAAGAGTATCGGGATATTAGGATTGATTTCGTGGAGCCTTTTATGGGTTTCTTCGCCACTCAAACCCGGCATAGACAAGTCAAGTAGAACTAAACTGATTTCAGAAATATATTCCGTGAAGAGCGTGATTCCTGCAGCTCCATTTGATGCTTGGAGAACTTGTACATCAATAATCTCAAGCATATCATGGACTGATTCCCTGATTTGCTTGTCATCATCAATCACTAAAACAACTGGTTCCTTATCATATGAAGTTCCATTTGGCTGGTTTATTTTATGATCGTCAAGAGTAGGTTCCGCTATGGGGAACATCAGCTCAAAAGTCGAGCCTTTTCCAGTCTCGCTTTGTATGTGGATGCCACCATTATGCCCTCTGACGATTCCGAGCACCGCGGCAAGACCGAGCCCACGACCTGTAAATTTTGTGGTGAAATAAGGATCGAATATTCTTGACAACGTATATTCATCCATTCCAGTGCCAAAATCTACCACCTCGATTTTTACATACTTGCCAGGCGATAATGAATCACCAGTCATCCGCATATTGAATTGGTTACCTTCGATAACATCTTCAACACTGGTTTTTATTGAGATTTTTCCAGATTGGCCATTGTATGCTTCCGCTGCGTTCATCACGAGATTCATAATGACTTGTTGGATTTGGCTTGCATCAGCTTGGATAAATGTGGGGGAGGTACAAAAAGTTTTTTCAATTTCAACGTTTTTGGGTATGGCCACATTAAATAGATGCGAATTTTCTTCAACAAAAGTGTTGATATTAATTGAGTTTATTCTGAATTGTCCTCGCCCTGAATAAGCAAGGAGTTGATAGGTTAGATCAGCAGCACTTTTTCCAGCTTGCGCAACACGCTCTATGTATCGTCTTGATGGTTCTTCTAAAGGTAATCTTGCAAGCGCTAATGATGATTGACTCAAAATTACTTGGAGTAAATTGTTGAAGTCATGTGCAATACCACTAGCCACAACGCCTAGGCTCTCTAGTTTTTGAACCTGCCGCATAGATTCTTCTTCAAGAACCTTATCAATGGCCGGGGCAAGTCGTTTAAGATTGCCTTTCATAAAGTAGTCATGAGCGCCGGCTTTCATCGCTGCAACCGCAACTTCTTCACCAATGGCCCCAGAAACAATGATGAATGGGAATTTCAATCCTTTGCTTTTTACTAATTCTAATGCATCCATTGCACCAAAATTTGGCATTGAGTAATCCGCAATAATAATATCCCAGACCTGGTTATCCAAAGCGGTATGCATGTCACGTTTGTTGTCTACTCTAGCGTATTTTGGATCATATCCGCCCTTTTTTAGTTCCCTAACAAGTAGCAGCGTATCATCCACCGAATCTTCAACAATCAAGACTTGGATGATCTTTTTCATTACGCAAGTCTCCGCCAAGGGGTGTTTTCATTCAGGCTTAGCCAATAAGAGCCTACTTCATGCATGATTTTGTAAAACTTAGAAAAGTCGACAGGCTTCCTGATATAGCTATTTGCGCCGCTATCATAACAATCGATAATGTCTTGTTTTTCATTTGATGTCGTCAAAATTACAACAGGTAGAAGTTTGGTCTTATCCTCACTTCTTAGTCGTTTTAGAACTTCAAGTCCGCTTACTTTTGGAAGTTTTAAGTCTAAAACGATGAGTTGAGGTAGTTCCTGAGAATGATGACTATT
>JANQSK010001119.1 GCA_028284105.1 Anaerolineae bacterium | reverse complement strand
AGCTATGGCATCGGAGAAGTCACGTTGTTCACTGATCTCCCGCCCAAGGAATACCATCTCTTGTTTTTGACCATAAACGCGTAAGCCTAAATTATCGCTCATGCCATATTGTGTCACCATCGATTGGGCATGCTGGGTTACTCGTTGTAAATCATTGCTTGCTCCAGTTGTGACCTCGCCATAAATAATTTCTTCAGCCACACGCCCCCCTAACAGTGAGGCAATTCGGGCTTTTAATTGAGACTTATTTGGCAAAATATTGTCTTCTTCCATATACCACGTTAAGCCAAGCCCCATACCACGAGGAATGATAGTTACTTTTCTAAGAGGCATCCCTTCTGGAAGAAAATGGCTCACGATGGCATGCCCGGCTTCATGGTAAGCAATAATTTCGCGATCTTGTTGTGTTAAGACGCGGCTTTTACGTTCTGGGCCAAGCTGTACCCGCTCAATCGCCTCTTCAAACTCAGTCATTTCAATATGACGGCGATCGCGTCGAGCGGCCAACAATGCTGCTTCATTGACAGTGTTTTCGATGTCAGCCCCTACAAAACCTGGGGTTGATTTGGCTAAAATTGAAACATCTACATTTGAAGCGATTGGCTTGCCACGAAGATGTACCTTGAAGATTTTTTCTCGCCCTTTATAGTCAGGGCGGTCAATCACAACCCGTCGGTCGAATCGACCTGGTCGCATTAAAGCAGGGTCGAGGATATCAGGGCGATTGGTTGCAGCTAAGATGATGACATGTGTGTCTGTGCCAAAACCATCCATTTCGACCAAAATTTGGTTTAATGTTTGTTCACGTTCGTCGTGAGAACCGCCTAAACCGGCCCCACGTTGACGACCGACTGCATCAATTTCATCAATGAAGATGATACAAGGGCTGTGTCGTTTGGCTTGTTCAAATAAATCACGAACGCGGCTAGCACCCACACCAACGAACATTTCGACGAATTCAGAACCTGCGATTGAAAAGAAAGGGACGCCAGCTTCCCCAGATACAGCTTTTGCAAGCAAAGTTTTACCTGTGCCGGGGCTACCTACTAAAAGAACCCCCTTTGGAATACGAGCGCCAAAGGAGACAAACCGTTCGGGTTCGCGTAAAAATTCAACAATTTCTTCAAGCTCTTCTTTGGCTTCAATGGCACCCGCCACATCATCAAAAGTGACGGTTGGATGATCACCTGTAAACATGCGAGCACGGCTCTTGCCAAAGCTCATCGCTTGATTGTTGTTCCCTTGGGCTTGCCTAAAAATGAAGTAGATAAAGGCAATAATGAGGATAGATGGTAGAAAAATTCCTGCTGCAGTGAGCCAATTACCCCATTGATTGGGTGGGTCGTATAAAATGCGGGGGTTTAAGTCTGCATAGTCTGACTCAGTGACGCCATAGTTTGCTAAAAGTTCTTCAAGTGAGCTAACGCTGCTAATTTGAGATTCGACAGCTTGCCTTTCAGGATCATTATAACGAACGGTAATTCTACGGCCGTTACCATCGACCACAATTTCTTGAACACGTTCATCTTTGATTTGGCGAGCCAATTGGCTAATTGAAATTTCAGTTGAGGAGTTTGCAGATGAGGAGTAGCTCCAGATAATGGCTAGGATAGCAACCCCTATAAGCACGTAAATAAACCACCGTGTAATTCGCGTTGAATTCATATTTGAGTCTCCAGAATTTGATTCTTAAAAAGATCAAAATCCGTCCGTTCAGTATAACAGAAACCAGAGGGCAATGCGAGAGGTGGGCGCCCCTTAAAGTACTGTTTTAAGGGGGCATAAATCATGAAAAACTAGTGAAAATCGGTGCGTTAGGTCCAAGCTAAATAGACTAGGATCCACAAGGGTATCAAACCCAATAGGGCCACAAGAGCCGCGATTCCCAAGGTGATTGCTGTCCAGTCTGGCTCCTCGGTAAAGGTTTCTGTGATGGTATGGACAATGGTTTCGGGTTCTTTATCACGAATTGGAGATTTTGTGGGGCGAGACGGAACGCTGACGTTTGCCTTGGTGGTATCACTGCTTTGAGTCGGTTGAGCTGTCTCTTCACGCTCGCTGGCTGGGCGTTCGTAAATTTGCGTTACCTGTTCATGTACTGGCACTGTTGGATTGGCTTTGGTTTGCTCTTGAACGGCGGGTGTTTGCGGTCCTGTATCAACAAGTGAGCGCTGTCGATAGGTACTAAGAATACGGCCAAGCTGCCCTGCTGTTCGGTAGCGTCCCGTTGGCTCTTTGGCAAGAATCTTGTCAATGATTTGTGAGATTTGGTCAGGAACGGCCGTATTAAATGCGGTGACTTTAGGTGGCGGTTCATGTAAATGTTTGAGCGCAATCGCGGTGTGGGATTCTGCGATAAAGGGCAGGCGACCAGTCAACATCTCAAACATTACAATGCCAATCGCGTAAACATCGGTTGCTGGCGTCATGGGCTGCCCTGATGCTTGTTCGGGGGCAAAATATTGAGGCGTTCCCCAAACTTGGCTCACAATTTCTTGTTGAGTCGCTTCCGTAATCGCCCGAGCAATACCAAAGTCGGCTACCTTGATGCGCTCATCAGGCGTGACGAGGATGTTGTGTGGCTTTACATCACAATGAACAAGACCCGCCCTATGTGCATATCCAATGCCATTACAAACCCCAATTGCCAAATCGAGTGCACGACTCAGCGGCATTTGGTCGCTGTTGTCGGTATAGCTGCGAATGATTTGCTTCATAGTCAAACCATCCACAAATTCCATCACAATGTAATGGTTATACCCATCTTGTCCAATGTCGTGAACGGTTACGATATTAGGATGGGTGAGATTGGCTGCTGCATATGCTTCTTGCTGGAAGCGTCTCAAGAAACCTTCATCACTTGTAAAGCTTTCATGCAGCATTTTGACAGCCACTAAGCGTCCTAAGGCGCGATCACGTGCTTTGTATACGGCTGCCATACCACCTGCGCCAATTCGTTCAAGCAGTTCATATCGATTATTGAGGACGCGTTCTTCTTGCATGGTGTGAATTGTAGGATGGAAATGGAGAAAATCAAGTAAACCAAACTGCGTTCATGATGATAAATATTGAAAATTATGTTCATATTTATTAAATGGGTGAACAGGTTTGATCAAAAATAATAGATGACCCATTTGTTGAAGATGAATTATGAATATTGAGTCAGTTGTTACGCATCGATCTGATTACCCTAATCTAATGGTGAGATGATAAGTTTGAAGGATGGATGTGGGTGCCCATAAACAAGACAAACTTTGATGATAAGTGGGATTTCAATCCAAAATCCTAACGCTAGAAAACAGCAACATTTTCAAATTCAAGAACGAATTTTCCAGATTAAATCCTATGGGGTAGGAACTTGCTATCTAGGGTTAGATTTGATATGATTCCTTTCGTTACGCGGCGGGTGTAGCGTAGTGGTTAACGCGTCTGGTTGTGGCCCAGAAGACCGTGGGTTCAAATCCCACCACTCGCCCCAAGACGTGAAAAGTGATAAGTGAAAAGTAAGTGGATTACTTATTACTTATCACTTTTTACTTTTAATTGCATATGCGCTTGTAGCTCAATTGGATAGAGTAGGAGTCTTCGAAACTCAAGGTTGGGGGTTCGAGTCCCTCCAGGCGCACTGAAAAGAGCTTCTCATCCTTGAGAAGCTCTTTTTTTGGTAGTTATAGGCTATGGTTGCTTCACCTCTGATTTTCTACAATCAAATTGGTTGTAGCGGATTAGGTAACAGGGGTGTATTGGAAGCTTTTAAGTTAATTTTATGAACTTTTTTTGAAATAGAATAATTCAGAAATGTGACATTTACTTGGTGAAGACCAATGATTGATCAATTCTTCTTCAAGTTACTCTATGATTTTCACATTATTAACTCAATCCCCTAAATGAAAATAATTTAATTATTTCTCGAATTATTGAGTGATGACAAGCAAGCCGGTGGCGTTCCCATCGGCTTTTATGATCCAAGAGTGAAGAGGTGTAAACGGCCGTTATAAAAAGGACAATTGATAGGAAATTGATACGAATTAGCTCCAGAAATGACATCCGCTTGTTTCATATAATGATTTTTAACAAAAAAATGTTTGATGGGAGATTGGAGATGAGTTTGGATGCTACTTCAGTTTTAACGGGTTCTGCAAATGTAAACAGAGTAGGAGTGGGTGGCTTCCAGGTAACAGATATACGCTTTCCTGCACAACTTTTTTTACCATCCCATTATCATGAACAGGCTTGTTATGCCATTGTGCTTGAGGGAGCCGTTGAGAAATCATTTCAAAGAAAAGTTTATGAAACGCCGTCATCTACGATAGTGACTATGCCTCCGGGAGAACGCCACTATGATCAATTCAGCAATATGGGTGCTAGGATTTTAGTGATCGAACCAGATTCTTTAGACTTTGACTGGTTACGTCCCTGTCAGGATGTTTTTGAGTCAATATCCCACTTCAAGAGCGAAATGATCTCGCATTTAGCTTGGCGGATTTCAGAGGAGCTTGCCCAATTTGATAGTGCCAGTTCTCTTGCCATTAATGGGTTGGTGTTAGAGATGATCGCATTAGCTGCGCGAAGTAAATTGAATTTTGGTAAAGATTTATTTATCCCAACATGGTTGCTTCAAGCTCGCGAGTTGATACATGCCCATTTTGATAAACCTTTAAGCTTAAGTGAGGTAGCCAATACAGTTGGGGTACATCCTGTTCATTTGGCACGTGTGTTTCGGCAACATTTTGGTATGTCAGTAGGCGATTACGTCAGGCACATACGATTGGAATGGGCGACGACACAATTAATTAAATCGGCCGAACTCCCTCTTTCTGCGGTTGCCCAACAAGCTGGATTTTCAGATCAAAGCCATTTCTCGCGCTATTTCAAAAAACAAAAAGGAATCACACCATCCCAATATCGAAAATCAATACATGGCTAAGAAGTTGAAAAGAGCCTGTATGCACTAGGCATGCAGGCTCTTTTTGATTAATGACTGTCTACTTGAACACCACCTCGATCCACTGAGAAAATAAAGTTTGGATCTGGTCCTTCACAATAATCAAACGTTGCTTCTAAGCTACCAAAGCCAATAAATGTTGTGCGATCTCCTGCCCCGCCATTATCTTCAACTTGCCACCAACCATACAATCCTTCACGATCCGGATTATTTGTTGATTCCACGTTGGTACCAATCCAAGCTCGATTGCCTTCAGTTTTGAGGCAAATGACTGACCCGGAAATTTCGTCTACACGTCCAAATACTGCTAGGGTGTAGCTATAGTGGCCACCTACAGTTCCATCTGCATGTTTGTAAGCGTCATATTTTAGCTCTCTCATCACAGCTTCGCCTTCTAAAACTGGATTAAATTCAGAGAGGGGCACGACCATATATGTGTGACCTCGCACACGTTCGGTATTCTGATTTGCTGAAACAGTAGAAATGATGGCCAATGAAAAGATACAAGCCAAAATTGTGAGGACAAAGTTTTTGGACATTGCGGTTGTCTCCTTCCTAAGATGATGTGGCAGGTTATTACCTGCTGGTTGATATTGTTTTTAGGGTATAGAAAACAAGGCTGAAAAATCTTGAATAAAGACAACCTCTAGTTGAATGAGAGAAACATCTTTTTTTGAGAATGAAGTGCCCAAAATAGAAGGGAACGATTGAAAACTATAACTTGTAGGCAGTGACAAGATAGCCAGTGGAGATGCCATCGGCTTTTATGATACTTGAGAGAAGTCGAGAAAACGGCCGTTTTAAAAAGTAAATCAATGGAATCATCAAGTATGAAAACGTCCGAGCACGTTTTGATTCCTCACGCCAGAGCCGAACCCACAAAACATCAATTGCTTCAAAATAGCCATTCTTTTCAAAAATTTGAACGTGTGAAAAAGGCTTAAGCAAATGTTGAAGCCCATATTTTGTGAATCGGTAGTAATCATAAGGTCGATCGTGAAGGGGAAAAATAAATGGCGTTGTTAAGATAAGCTTGCCACCTTTTTGCAGAATATTGTAGACATTTTCGATTGCCAGGTGGGGTGAGTGAACATGCTCTAGCACTTCACTCATGATCACAACATCAAACTGTCCATTAAATTCATAGGTGCAAATATCTCCCACTAAATCCGGTTTCCGCTCTGCGTCAATGTCGAATGACACAATGGTGAATGGTGTTGATTCTGCAAATTGCTTGAGCATGGATTCAATTTCACCGCCGGCCCCGATGTTAAGCACGCTTGCATTCGCCGGAATTTTAGCAAACTGACCTTCCAAAAATGGATACATGCCTTCACGAGAAAGCTTTTTAGATAAATTGATGCTCCATTGCGCAATTCTGTGTTTAATCATGCATCCTCGTGAACGGCCGTTTTATAAACAGCCACAATTTGCTCAACCATCTTCTCTCTAGATAAGTCTTGTTGGGCTCTATTTTTGCCCTGACTACCTAACGTTGAGCGGAGTGTGTCATCTTTTAACAGAGTTATAAAGGCATCGGCTAGAGCTTTTGGGTTTTTCTTAGGAACGACCAATCCTGTTTGCTGATGTAAAACGGCTTCTTTAGCACCCCCAGCATCAGAAACGACTACAGGACACCCCATTGCCTGCGCCTCAAGCGTGCTAATTGGGAATCCCTCCCATCCATCGCTTGTTAAGACAAAAATATCGGCTAACTCAAGTAGGTCTGGAATGTCTTGGCGGAAACCTAGCAGGTGAACGGCCGTTTCTAGATCTAAACTGTCGATCTTAGCTTCAATTTGGGACTTTAATGGACCATCTCCAACTAGAAGCAAATGTAAATGCGGGAAATCTTGCTTGGCAATGGAAACGGCCGTTAATAAGGTCTCGAAATCCCGCGGAATATTTAAACGACAGACCGACAAAATGATACTTACATCAGACTTTAGCTTCAATTCTTCATAAAGGCGTGATGGGCTCGAACGCGCTTTTGAAAATCGATCAAGAGGAATGCCGGGATGGATAATGGATGTCTTGTCTTTTGAAGTCAATTTGTATGCAAGAAAAAGAGATTGCTCTGCCTTCGATACGCAAATAGTGTGCTGAGTAATGAGTTGAAACCCTTTCTCTAACGCTAAATAGAGCTGTTTTTTGGGGAATCCATAATACGGTGTTGCAAAGCCATGAATGCTGAAAATGACTGTGGGTTTGTTTATGAGAGTGAGTGAGGTTAAACGGCCGTATAAACCGGCTCGTGCTCCATGGCAGTGGAGGATGTGAAAACGGCCGTTTTTCAATAACCTGCGCACCTCACTCATGGCCGATAAACTGAAACCGCTTTGTATATTAAGTGCTGCAAATAGACAACCTGTGGCTTCAATTGTGGCTCTTGAAACATTGCCTCCATCTTCAGGCATGCCAATTGTGACTTCGAACTGATCTTTGGGAAGCAGCGCGGCTAAATCTAAGACGTGCGTTGCACCTCCCCCATGAGAAGAAGCAATTAGGTGAAGGATTCGTACTTTATCCATTCAGTGCCCCTAATATGCGTTGGGCACGAGCACGCCAACTGTAGGCTTGCGCGTCGGATCTGGCTTGTTTTTCAAGCTTTGCTTTTAGATTTGGATTATTTAATAGTTCAATGATGGTGTAAGCAAATGCTTTGGGCTCATCGTGAGGGACTAAACGGCCGTTGTGGCCATCCACCATCACTTCTTGAATAGATGGCAAATCAGTGCTGACAATCGCTTTTCCAGCCGCTAGGTATTCAAACAGCTTCATAGGAGACATGAAATAGGCATAATGCTCCGTAAATGGGTATGGCATTGTTGCGATGTCAATCGCTGAAATCCATAGCGGCACCTCTTTGTTGGGAACGCGATCAATAAATCGAAGCTGTGTTTTAGGGACTCCAAGTTGTGCAGCTAAAGAGTAGTATTCGTCAATCTGGTCGAGTGGTCCACCCACGCAAACTAGAAGTGGCTCAACGGCGTTAAGCGATTTTAATTGGGCCATCATTTCAATAAGTGGTTTGATGCCTTTGTCCATTCCCATTGTTGAAAAACGGCCAATGTATCCAACAATGGGTCGGTCTGTGGGAAGGCCAACCTGCTTTTTTGCCTCTTCCGTAGTGGGGAGATCAGTGAATTGGCTCAAATCTACAGCATCAGGTTCAACGATGACCTGAGATGAGGGGGCTCCTGCTTCGACCAAAGCTTTTCGAATAAATTGGGTGAGCACCACTCCAAGCCGGAAAGACGGCCGTTTT
The DNA here is from genome assembly GCA_028284105.1 of Anaerolineae bacterium. GTDB lineage: Bacteria > Chloroflexota > Anaerolineae > Promineifilales > Promineifilaceae > QQUD01. The sequence continues at coordinate 4,085 of JANQSK010001119.1, read as the reverse complement.
ACAGTTGCTTCTAAAACTCGGTAATTCCGTCCTTTGGGCACAGCATGTGCTTCTAGAACGGTTGGTAGATTCATTTGGGTGAGCACATTTGCTATTTCAAAATCACGCGTGTAATAAATGTCCGCATTGATACGTCGAGCGGATAACTTTGCCCATAGGGCGGCATGGACTTGATAAGCTCCTCGGTACAGTTTACGGGGCAACAGGGTTTCCAAACGAATAATATCTAGATTTGGGGTTGTATGAATGTTGAAGTTGGGTTGAATCCCATAATAGTCAAAGCTGTCTTGACCGATTTTGCCATTTAATGCAGCTGATTGATAGCGTTTGGGATGGTAAAGGGAAACGGCCGTGTTTTGAAGGGCAAATGCTTCACACATCTTGCAAATTTGGAAGCCATGCGCTTTTTCTGTTGGCAGCCGGATGTTGGCGAGATAAGCTAATTCTTGGACAGACACGATTGATATATGTTTTGTTGCTGGTTCGCATATCGCTCCCAGCTTAACTCGACAGACCATTGCTTGTTTGCTTGCCCCATCGATTCTCTTTTTTGTGGATTTGATAATAACTCAAGCATGGCATTGGCAATCTGATCAACATCTCCCTCAGGGACAATGAGGCCGGTTTGCCCTTGTTTTATGGCATCGGGAACACCACCATGCTCAGTCCCAATGACGGGGCAACCATAAGTGCCTGCTTCAATATAAACAAAGCCAAATCCTTCAAATTGGTCTGTCTCTTCAACAGGCGTTAGCAGAAAGAGGCAAGCGGTTTTATATGCATTTTCTAAAGCTTCCTTTGAAACGCGGCCGTGAAAAATAACATCTTTGATATTCTGCTCTTTGATGATCTCCTTTAAATGTTCAACATAGTTTTTGTTTAATAAGCTGCCAATGATGTGGTATTCCGCATCTGGAAACGTTGCCTTAATTTTTCCGAAGGCTGGAATACTGTGATGGAATCCCTTACGTTTTTTCAACATCGCAACAGAGAGAATTTTAGGTTTGGTTGAGTGTGTTGATGCATCAATGTCATTTTGCTTTTTAGAGGGTGTCCCTAAAAGCACGACTTCGTTTGGTGTGCCTGACATGTCTTTTCCAAATCGATTTTGCATTCGTTGAAGTGTGCCGTTGGAGATGGGGCATAGATACGTTGCTGATTGCAAGATACGGCCGTAAAGCAGCCGGTCAACTCTATTTTGATGCCACTTCACACCATAGGTGCCGGCAATGGTGATGACATGGGGACATTTGAATTTCCGGGCAAACCAATGGCCAATCATGCCAGTGGGGTACGCTTCCAATGAATGAACGAGGTCGATATCGGTGAAGCTCGTCTGTTTAACCTGCCAATAACTGTTTAGCCAGATGGGTATTTTCTTCACGTCACGTGGTGAAACATCCTGCACAATCGGTAAAACCTCTTTTGGTACATTGGGTAATAATTCGTCCGCTGCTTCCAAATCTTTGGGGGCAATGATGAGATGGGGCTTGACTTGATGGTAGGTTGACATCGCATTGATAATGCCAATTACCAACGTGCGCCATCCCGAAGGAGCTCTTAAAAAGGGAGCAATGAATAACACTTTCATAGCCGTTTAATTTTTACGACAAACCGCCATGCTGCCATACCCAAAATTTTGAATAACGGGTTTATCTCTCAAACTATCTAGCTTTTGCTGAAAACGTTGATAGGCTTTCGACTTTTCTGCAATGAAAGGCACGATTAATGGTCCGGCTTCAAATTTTTCGATGGTGAATCCAGCTTGGCGGATAAGGCGCTTCATAATCCAGGGGAATCGCCAAACGTGTGGCACATCACTTCCGGCATAACCTTCGTCTGGGCCTTCTTTCCCTTGTATAAATGCTTGGACTGTTCTTGCTATTCCAAGTGGAAAGGCGAGGGCTGAGCGGCGATTGGGGACGTAATAATTTTCTCCCCCTAAAATGATCCAACAAGCAGGGTTGAGACAAGTGGGCATCGCAATCAACGCCTTGGATTTTGTGACGCGATAAAGTTCTTGAAGCCCTTTTTCGATGTTGGGTAGATGCTCTAAGACGTGTGAGCTGAGCACCACATCAAAGCTGTTGCTTGGAAATGGAATGTTCTCGGCATCAGCTTGCAAATAGGTCACTTGAACGCCCCAATTGTCCGAGACTTCTTGAGCGCCTTGTAGATTTGGTGCTGAAATTTCTGAGCCAATCGTTTTTGCACCTTGCTTGGCAACCATACTGCTTAAAATGCCTTCACCACATCCCACATCGAGGACTGTTTGATCTTTTTGGATGTAGGGCAGAAATTGTGCATGAATTTGTCGATGAGCGTATTGTCTCGTCCAGTAGGGGGAATTAAATCGCTTGTCGTAAATTTTGTCGTGGAAGTCAGTATAAAACGTTTTGATTGGGTCTGGATTGGTCATAGATTATCTTAAATTTTGTATTGAAAGTTGAATTCGTTTGATTAATTTTCTATCAAATTCTTCGATTTCAAATATGGTAAAGGGAGATACCCAAAATTGTGGTGCAATTCGTCGGATGATTCCAGAGCGTAATGTTGTGTGGATGATTCCGTTGAGAACAAGAACAACGACAGCACCAACCGCTGCTCTTGGTGGGATGAAAAGTAGGAGAAGCGGTGCATACGTCAAAAGGCTTAAAAGCTGCATGATAAAAAACCATCGCTGTTCCTTGAGTGCAAATAAGATGGGGCGGTGTGATTGGATAAACGGTGTAAACACGGCCGTTAATAGAATGATTTGAAACGGCCGTATGACCCCAGCATATTCTTCCGGTCCTAAAAGTTGGATAATCCAAGGAGATAAAGGCAACACAACCAAAAGCATACCAACCGTCAGCCAAAATGTGTATTTTTGAGATTGACGAATAGCAATCCGGACTTTGTCTGGAAACTGATTCATTTGTTCTGGCAGAAGCGGAATAAGAATGGTTTCAACATATGCAAAAACGGTTGTTATGAGTGAGAATGCCTTTCTGGCCGCACCATAAACACCAACGGCCGTAATGTCCCAGAAAAAGGTCAACATCCAAACAGGTAGTTCAGTTATGAGCTGGCGGATGGGATAACTCATTAAAACAAAGATACCCTGTTGCTTGAAAATGGTTCCTACATCAATAGATTGAAGGGTCACTTTTCTGAGTGAGTGGAAAATAGGCGAAACCCACCTTATTGAGAATATCATGACGACTATTTCTTTGATGACGTGTGAGAGCATAACCCAGAACAGCATAGAGCCTGTTGGAAAGAATGGGATCAGCAATAAAAATCCAAGCCTTGATGCACTTCGAACGATTTGTTGCCCAGCCGTTTGGTTAAATTTTGTGTGACTGAGGAGAAGAATATCAAAGCCAAGGTTGATGGCGAAAAAGAGAGAATAGACGGCGATGATGTGATATAGATTGTTTTGTCGCCATAGGCCAATGATGATGAATACGGCCGTTACAACAATGCTCATACTCCCCAAAAACCAGCTTAAGACACTAAACAGCCCTTTGACTCGAGCTTGATTGTTTTCTCCATTAGCTTGAGCAATTTCACTCACAAACAAGCTTTTGCTGCCAAGGTCGAAAAAGAGCTTCCCTGTAGCAAAAAAAGAAAGCAGCAATGTGTACTGACCATATTCTCCAAGGGTCAAATAGCGAAGGGTTAGGATCGACTGCAGAATTCCCGTAATGTTTGTTACGATGGAAACTGTGAAATAGGCTCTAATCCCTTGGAGAATTTTTTGCCACATTTTATTTTTTCCCTTGGTCCTTTAAAATGTGTGCGATATTTGAGATGAGCTTTTGAAGATTGTGATTATCAATCACTTCTTGGCGAAGGGCTTGCTTCAGTATTGTTTTTTTATCCTTAGTCATATTTGCAATTTGATAAATTTGATCAGCTAGCGCTTTTTTCTCTCCGTCTCTTAAAATAAAATTGGAATTATGTTTTGAAAGTATTGGAAAAAAGGAGGGATTGCTGGTGATCACAGGAAGCTGGCACGCCATTGCTTCAAGGACTGTTTTATCAAAACTATTCGCATCTGTTAAATTGATCAATAAGTCGCTTGCTTGATAGACTTTTTG
>JANQSK010001115.1 GCA_028284105.1 Anaerolineae bacterium | reverse complement strand
TTCCACAGACAGCACCTACCATTATGAACTTCAAGCCGTCGATCCGGCGGGCAATGCCTTCCAACGCTCAAATGAAGTGAGTGGAACACCACTTACCTCAACTGATCAAATATTTTTACCACTTATCAGTAAAGATTAGCTAAGAGATTAGCTGTCAGCCCACGTTTCATGCACGTGGAGCCAAGTGAGCTGATTGGGGCCATCAGGATCGTGCTGGAAAACGGCCGTGCTAATGCGATCTGTTTCATCCCCGTCCACAGTCTGCATTTCATGATAGGTCACAATCAGTTGCTTTTCCCCTTCAAAATGGAGCTGGGCCTTTTCAATCCAAATTTTAACGGTCGGTGATTGCCCATGCGCATTAAACAGAGCGGAAACGATTTGTTCGCGAGAGGCCATTTGTCCTCGTGGAGAAATGATGTGGAATGATGAATGCATCACCTTTGAGAATCGATTAAACGCTTCTTCTGTTTTGGGGAGCTCTGCTCGAAACCAATCTTGGAAAAACTGATGCAGATCAATTACTTCTTGGTGCCAATTGGGGAGTTGTTGAGACATAATTCTTTTGAAAGCTAGAAATAGAGAAGCTGGGTTTCAATAAGAAACCCAGCTTCTCTATGAAATTTTAATCAGTAACGGGTAAGCTGTTGATCGTTGTGTTCGCCGTAATATAGGTTGCATTGAGCCAACCAACATGATCATTTGTCAAGCGAACTTTTACCCAAGCACTATTGCTTGTTCGTCCGAGCAATCCAACTGTATCACCTAGCTCAACAACGGCCGTAACCGCATAGTCAATACTTGGACCGGAACGCACATTTAGTGCACCCGTATTCACATAGGCAGTTGCGGTTTGAGATGCGACATCAAGAATAGGAGCTGACGAGAGATCACCTGATACATTAACCAATGCGGTGCTCACCCAACCAGACTGTGAGCTCGGCGTCGTGACTTGAATCCAACTATTTGAGCTAATCCGACCGGTGATTTTCAGGCTATCTCCCTGATTCACAACAGTTGTGATGGCATAAGCTGCCCCAGGTCCCGTTCGTACGTTTAAAGCACCGGTTGCAACAACGGCCGTTAAATCTGACGGTGCTGTTGGTGACGGTTGAACCGTCTCGCTCCCAAATTGAATGGGTAATGAATCAAGTGAGATCGAAAGCTGCACATAGGTTGCTGAAATCCAACCCTCAATGCCAGACTCAATAATACGAACCTTTATCCATGTGTTATTTCCATTTCGAGCCAATGCTTTAACGCGCTGTCCCTGAAAGACATGCCCAACAACGGTATCATTCAAGCTTGGGCCTGAGCGCAGGGCCAAAAGCGCATTAGGAGCAACTGGAACAGCTGGTTCAGGTTCCGCAGGTGAGTCCGCCAGAGGTAGGCTACTAATCGTTACATTTGCAGACAAGAATGAGCTATGCACCCAACCCTGTTGGCCACTGCTCAACTGCACTTTTACCCAGCTATTGTCGCTAATGCGTCCCAGCAAAGATACTGAGTTGCCATAGGATACGGCCGTTAAAACACTGTAATTAACGCCAGGACCACTTCTGACATTGAGTGCGCCTGTATTGACCGTGGCCGCGGGTGATAATGTGGGTGTTGAGACAACGGGGAGTGAGGAAACGGCCGTTTCTGATGTGATAAGAGAAGCATTCATCCATCCAGTTGTACCTCCGGATGTTTGAACTTGTATCCAGCTACTTGCATCATTGCGACCTAATAAAGTTACAGTATTCCCTTGATACACGACAGCTGAGATTGAATATGCAACGCCTGGCCCAGACCGCACATTGGCTGCACCCGTGTTTACTGTCCCCGTTGCAGTTGTTTGCTCCATTTCGGCTTGAAGCGAAGTTGCAGAAACAATCGTAGTCAAACCCAATAAAAATACAATGACAATCAGGCTGATCGATAGTTTCTTGAATATCGTCGGTTGGTTCACACTTAACCTCCCAAATTTATGTGGATGAATTGATTAGGAATGTGGCATCTAATTGAATTGTTGTGACGCGTGCGAGCTTCCTTAGATGACATAATGTATATGTTTGAAGAGAGTATAAACGAGATTAATGCGGATGTAAACTGACCACATTTTTTAAGGCAATCTTTTTCGTAATTCAACCTTAAGCTGAGTATAATCATCAAGGACAGTTTTCTGGACACTTTTTCGTATTTTTCCAAATCTTGGTAAAGGCAATATCAAGTATTTTAGGTGCAAAAAGACAAGCTCTTTTTTGACCTCTAGTTACGGCCGTAAAGCATCAAACCCATTGACAAACTCAACGCTCCCCACTAAACCGCGCGATGTATTGTCAACATCTCAGAAAAGGTAGGAAATAGAATGCAATCGTATGGGAATATAAAACTTTTTGCTGGCTCAGGTTGCCCAGACCTTGCCCAACGCATATCAAACTATATTGGAATTCCATTAAGTGATTGGGACATCATTGAATTCCCAAATGAAAACATTTTTGTACGCCTCAACGAAAGTGTCCGTGGGCAAGATGTTTATCTTATTCAAAGCCACGCCAAGCCAGTTCAAAAAAACATCATGGAGATGTTGATTGCTATCGATTGTTTAAAAAGGGATTCTGCTGGCCGTATCACAATTGTTGCGCCCTATCTCTCTTATTCTCAATCCGACAAAAAAGATCAGCCTCGTGTACCCATTTCTGCAAGATTGCTAGCTGATCTAATTGAAGTAGCAGGTGCCGATCGTTGGATGACCATTGACTTACACGCCCAACAAATTCAAGGATTCTATAAAATCCCAGGTGATTCGCTGACTGCCTTCTATATTTTGACAAATTATTTTGCTGAAAAGAATTTAGATGCCGTTGTAGTCACGCCAGACCTTGGCTTTGCGAAAAAAGGGCGCAATTTTGCAGAAATGCTCGATCTTCCCCTCGCCTTTGTAGAAAAACGTCGGGTCGGCAATCAAAATATCCGTGAAGCATTGACCGTCATCGGTAACGTTGAAAATAAAGACGTGATCATCGTAGATGACCTTGTTGACACAGCAGGTTCAATGCAACAGGCCGTTAAAGTTCTGAAATCATGTGGTGCAAAAGACGTCTATCTCTCATTTACACACGCAGTTCTTTCTGACCCAGCAACAGAAAGACTCAAAGATCTTCCTATCAAAGAAATCGTCACAACCGATACAATACCCATCGATCCAGCTAAAAAGCTCGACAATATGATTGTTTTATCAGTCGATGAGCTCCTTGGCGAAGTCATTATTCGCTCCCATGAAGGACGCAGTGTTGGGGAATTATTTAACGAATAGGGATAGATCTGGCAAATCTAACAAAAAACTAAGCATTATCCGTTAAGGTTATCGTTTACAATTAGTGAAAATTTTTATCCTTGGATTAATTTATGTTCAAAAATCTTATCTCCCGTTTCATGGGAGACCCGAATCAAAAAGTAATTAAAGACCTTCAACCGCTTGTTGATGAAGTAGCTTCATTTGAACCAGGCTTACAAAAGCTAACTGATGATCAGCTACGAGAAAAAACGATAAGTTTAAAAGAGCGTTATGAAAATGGGGAGACCCTCGACGATCTTCTTCCTGAAGCGTTTGCCTTAACACGAGAAGCATCCGTTCGAACGACTGGGCTGCGGCATTATGATGTCCAAATCATGGGTGGCATCCTGATGCATCGTGGTGAGGTCATTGAAATGCGCACAGGTGAAGGTAAAACGCTTGTTGGAACTTTACCTCTTTTCCTTAATGCTCTTTCTGGACGCGGCGTACACCTTGTTACTGTTAATGAGTATTTAGCACGTCGTGATGGCGGCTGGATGGGTCAAATCTTCACCTTCTTGGGTTTGACTGTGGGTGTCATTGGTTCCCAACAGTTTTCAGCGCTTTATGACGCCGACTATGTGAACCCAGGTGCTGAGCTTGAAGATGAACGGCTTGTCCATTGGCGTCCATCGACTCGCAAGCAAGCATATCTCTCGGATATCACTTACGGTATCAGTAGCGAGTTCGGTTTTGACTACTTGCGCGACAACATGGCAACAAGCAAAGAAAAGCTTGTTCAAAGAGAGCATGTCTTCGCTGTGATTGATGAGGTTGATAATGTCCTTATTGATGAAGCCCGAACGCCACTTATCATTTCAGGTCCAGCCTCAAGAACAGGGAAAGAATACAGTCGCTTTTCAGAATATGTTCGTCGCCTCAAAAAGAATACTGTTGAAGAGGAAGACGAAGAACCCAACGGCCATTACGATTTAGACGAGAAGAGCCGCTCGGTAAGCCTGACTGAAATGGGTATTACTGAAATTGAAAAACGAATTGAAGAGATTGATCCTGATGCGGGTGATAGTCTTTATGATCCTCGATTTTTCCACCTCACCTATTATTTAGACAACGCGCTTAAAGCTGAATACCTCTTCAAAAAGAACGTCAACTATGTTGTCCAAGACGGCCAAGTAGTGATTGTTGATGACTTTACAGGCCGTTTGATGCCTGGACGTCGCTATTCAGATGGTTTGCATGAGGCGATTGAAGCAAAAGAAAAAGTCACTATCAAACGTGAAACGGTGACAGTTGCAACAGTGACGCTTCAAAATTA
>JANQSK010001095.1 GCA_028284105.1 Anaerolineae bacterium | reverse complement strand
TAGAAGCTGCCAATGAAGAAGATGTGGATGGTGTGATAATTGATGCATCAGATGTATTACGCCAATCCCATGAAATTAACTTCCGTGCTCAAGACGATTTCCAAATTTTGACGCAACAAGATTTCCTCTCTGCCTTTGGTGCTGTGACAGGTGTTTTAACGCTCTTCCTTGGAGCCATTGCCAGCATCTCGCTGCTTGTAGGGGGTATCGGCATTATGAACATCATGCTGGTATCCGTCACTGAACGAACGCGGGAAATAGGTTTGCGGAAAGCTGTTGGTGCCAAGCAAATTGATATTTTGAGTCAATTCTTAACAGAAGCGATTGTACTGGCCTTGCTGGGTGGTGGCTTGGGTATCATTATTGGCGTGCTAGGTGCAACGGCCGTTAGTATCGCCGTCCCCGATTTGGATACCTCTGTTACGATTAATTCAATTGGATTAGCTGTGGGATTTTCGGTTGCGGTAGGTTTATTCTTTGGGATTTATCCTGCCAGCCGCGCAGCCAGCCTCAACCCAATCGATGCACTTCGGTTCGAGTAAGCGATTTATAATGGGGCAGGCTGAGCCTGTTGAAGCCTAAATCTTTATTTAGTTATTTCCCTAACGCTTCTTTTCGTTCATTGAAAGCTGCAATAAGTAGGTCGCGAATAGCAGGTGAGCTACCCAAATCAATGGACCGAATTTTCACATGCCGAAGGCTTTTCCCCGTTCCTTCCATCAGACCTTCCGGATCAGGTAGTGTGGCCCCTTTATAAAATCCGAGATTGATCCATTTTTTGTGGGGCATGATATAAGCATAACCCTCACTCATCTTTTTTGGCCCCACACCAAACGTGGCTGCCCGATCTCCCAATCGAACAACTTCTGTGCTGTCTGGATCAATATCGATAATGAGTTCCCTGAGTTGAATCATGATTGGACGTAGCTCTTCAGAGCCCATTTCTAACAATTCTTCGAATGTACCAAATTTTGTCTCTGCCATATGACCTATTATACTGGCAATTATGAAATGGCGACGATTCTTTGAAAGAGCAGGGCTTGCGGCTGCTATCACTTTTGTGATTGCTGTTGCCCCATTGCCTGTTTGGACACCAGATTGGTTTCTTTATTGGCAGGTCCCCGCTGTTGTTTTCTTGTTTATCATTTATGTGGGTAAGCTCCTCCTTGATACCATTGTGTTCCCCGAAAAAGAGAATTAGTTCTCGAACCCTCTCAATAAACGATCTATTAACGATTGATCCATAAAGTCATGTTCACTTCCGTCTGGAAGAAACCATTCTGTTAGGTGAATAGCGTCTTCCTTTTTAAAAAGCTCAGTCGCTGTTTGCGCAAAAGGGAAAAGAACATGTCTTTGAAGAAAACTTTTAGTCAACATTATCATTATAAACGGCCGTTATTCTTGCTCTTCCTCATCTTTGCTGTGGGGGCTATTCTGGTTTATGGGAATCAGGGTACTCAAGCAGATGAAACTGATCCAACCAATATCGGGTTTAGCACCTACTTTGGTGGTAGCGGGGCTGAATGTCAATTTGGTCGGTGTACTATTGTGATAGATGACGATGGCTTCATATATGTGGCTGGGAGTACCCCTTCGTCCGATATCCCATTGAAAAACCCCATTTTTGATGATGACGATAACAGCTCAACGGATGATGTTTTTGTGATGAAATTATCTCCTGATGGCTCTGGCCTCGTGTTTAGTACGTATATTGGGAAAGGAACGGCACACGGTATGCGATTGGACGACGATGGAAATATTTTTGTGACGGGTTACACATCTGCAGATGATTTTCCAACGACGAGTGATGCCTATGCCTCTTGTGCTGGAAATGGGATTGATGCCTTTGTGATTAAACTGGATTCAGCTGGAACTACATTGGAATATAGCAGTTGTATTGGGGGAAGCGGACGCGATGAAGGGCACGACATTGGTATCAATAGTCAAGGTCAAATGGTGATTATTGGTGATACAACCTCATCTGATTTCCCAACTCAAGACCCTTATCAAAATAGCAATGCTGGTTTTGAAGATATCTTTTTGGTTAAGCTTTCAACAACGAGTGCGAGCTCACAGTTGCTTTACAGCACGTATATTGGGGGTGATAGCCGTGATTATGCGTGGGGCCTTGAGTTAGATAGCGCAAACAATATATATATTGGGGGGCGCTCAAATAGTGATGACTTCCCAACGACGGCAGGTGTGATTCAACCCGACAGATTGAGCAATGCTGGAACTGATTCTGTGGTGATGAAATTTAATAATGCTGGTAATCTGATATACAGCACCTTCTATAATACGGTAAGCACCAGTGAGGCGGCCGATATTGCGGTAGATAGTAATGGCAATTTGTATTTTGTGACCACTTGGGAAGAAGCCATCAAAATCAATCCGACAGCCACGCAGATTCTATATTTTG
>JANQSK010000719.1 GCA_028284105.1 Anaerolineae bacterium | reverse complement strand
GAAAATAGCGCAACTCTAAAAGGTAAAAATGATATTTACCTCCCTTATGACCATCGGTCTGCCTAGCAATAGCGACATCATTTGCCAAAGCCTCCTTATCATCAGGTAGCTCATCCTGCCATAAATATTCTGTCGCCGTTTGCAACAAGTCAACTAAAATTCGACCACGATGCTCAGGGGAATCAAATTTTTTAGCCCGAGCATTGAGTGCTTGGCCTAAAAAATAAGGGCTGGACAGTGGGGAATTTTTACCCAGCCAGTCAGGATCATCAAGATGATTTAGAGCTGAACGGATTTGTTCGGTGTAGGATACGGCCGTTTCTACGGGTTGCCGCTTAGGTTTTGCCATTTTATAAATTTAGACAATTTGAACATTTCTTAGACTAGAGTAATTCAACTCAATGTTACCATACCCCTAATCGTTATATATAAAGTAAATCACATTTCACTACCAAGTGATTAGAAAATTTTTGCGCATTCCTTTTGTGAATTACTTTATAGAAAAGTGATTACAAATTACTTTACCCTATCCTCTTAAGGAGACTCATTTTATGATGCGTATTGGAAAATATTTATTGGTAGCCACATTGTTCTTATTTCTCTCTATTTTTCTCTTCTTCTCAACAAGCCAGAAAGCATTAGCAAACCAACCTCAATATGAAGCCAATTGGGACATTAAAGTTGACTTTATTGGTGACCAACCTAATGCAATATTAACCGTTCGGGTCAAAGAATCATCCGACGGTATGGTAATGAATTATTCAACTGAGCATGAGCTTAACTGTCATGTTCCTGCAAGTGTAGAAATTGATAATAATGAAGCGGTTTTCAATGGCAAAGGAGGCATTCTTTGCAAAATTCCATCACTCAAGCAAATTGTTTATGAAATGACAGATGGTCAATTTATTTTGCCTGATGAATGTGATTGCAAGTCAGGTGCTTTTGCAGTGGCTGACTTAACGCTTGACCCTAACATCACAGGTGAATTGGAAAGTAATCCCGTTTTTACAATGAAAGATCTTTGGATGGACGCTCAATTGCTTCCTGACAGCTCTTTTAGAGGCCAAATGGAATTTACAGTCGATAATCACTCTGCATTAAGCGACGGGTTCCATGTTCAACCGACATCCAACTTTCTTTATGCTAATTTTCTGCAAACAAATGGACCAGATAGTGAAGACCTCTCGTTTTTGCCACTTTTTGATGCCAACGGAACAGATTTGGAAGCAACGCCTAATCAAATTGAGGAGGATTTAGCACTTTCGTTCAAACAGCACCGAATTTATCTTGGCTACTCGCCATTGACACATCAGGGGTTAAACGGCCGTATTAAAACCCTTCATATCGACCCTGGCTGTTTTGGCAGTGGCTAACTTTTTAATCCTCAACCCGTGAATTATTGACCTGAAAGACCGCACAGAATATGGTGTGGTCTTTTTTATTTCCTATTTCTTGACACCCCTCCATACAAACATTAGACAAATCAGCAAAATTTTAGACTCACTGTCTAATTCAATGTGATAACGTGCATCTCATTAAACAGATGCGCTTATTTCAAAAGCTCCACATCCATTTATTTTTAATTGAGTCAATGAAATAAACACATTATTTATTTGTGTAACGGAAATGTTGTAGCAGTAGGTAATCAACAGAAGTTCCAATGGTCCACTAAGAAACAATCTGTTGATTACAGCACTTATTCATTCATAGGAAGGACAAATGAATCATAAATTTTATTTTCTCATTATTCCCATCTTTGCTTTTATTGCTCTAATTTTTAACAGCTCCGCCTCTGCAGAACCCTCATCTCCCCCGTGTTTAACCACCAACTTATGTTTTGAAGAAGCTATCAAAGCAACCAACTTCAACGGTGCCAGCGACATTGCAGTCGACTATCTCAACAATGGCAATAATCTTGATTTTGTCACAACGGGATGGTCAAGTGACAGTATTCGGATCAAAGCCGGAAGCGGCAACGGTGCATTCTGGGGCACATGGACTTGGTCTATGGGTGATGGCACCTATGAAGTGGAAACGGCCGATTTTAACGGCGACGGCCACACAGACGTCATTACCACAAATGGAGAACAAGACCGCGTATTTATTCGTTGGGGGCACACAGGATGGGCAAATGCCTCGGTTTGGACGACAGATAATCATCCCCAATATATTGCAACTGGGGATCTTAACAATGACGGCTTAGATGATTTCGCGACTGGCAACACGACAGGGAACGAAACTATTACTGTCCGCCTAAGAAATCCTGGAGGAGGATTTGCATTAGGCACCACATATTCAGCCGGTCACTTTCTCAATGATGTTGCATTTAATGATTGTGATAATGACGGTGATTTAGATATGTTTTATTCTAGCGTTTTTACGGACCCTTACGGCCAAGAGGCATTTGTATATGTTCGCGAAAACGACGGTTTAGGGAACTTTTCGGTCGCCACTACAATCAATATGGACAGCGAAGGGTATGGCATTAATATTGGATCATTAACTTTTGGTGATTTAGACGAAGATGGTTTTGATGACCTTATCACCACACGAAATGATCACAAGCTTATTCGTGTTCTTGGTGAGCCTAACTGTGAATTCCACAGTCCCATTGTGTCAACTGTTCAAAGCAATCCATACAGCCTAGAAATGGCCGATATGAATCAAGATGGTCACCTTGATTTGGTTGTTAGCCACTCACTCAACCAACGAATCACCATCTATCTTGGGCAAGGTGATGGCAATATGACAGGGCCTTATGAACCAGAACTCAATATGGATTGGCACGTTCGCGATATTGGTCTTGGTGATTTTAACAACGATGGCTTAATCGACATCGTATATGGAGAAGAGTCTGGGGTTTGGCTACTCCTTGCGCGAGAGGATTCTGGGGTTGTTTGGACACCACCATGGATTACCCAAAATGGAATCACCTATGCCCCTGCTGGCAACGCAACGCTTGATTTAAAACAGGATGAACTCATCTTGGCAAATATAGGAGCTAGCGGCGAAGATGGTGTTGGTATTCATCTGGAGGAAGCTACCTCTTGGTCAACAGAGCTATCAATTGAAGGCCGCGCTGGAGCACAAGTTGAGCTTGAAGCAAACGCAAATGAAGAACAGGTCGGCAAAGTTCAGCTTGTTGGTACAAACTCTGGGTTAGAAATTCGCCCCCACTTCCGTAACACTGACTTCCGGGTAATTTATTTCCTTGATGATGAACCTATACTTGAAGAAAAATATGCAGCGGTGGACCCCGTTCCCGTTGCCACTGTAAATTGGGACGAGCTGTGGTGCATTATGGACTTGCCAATTGGAGTGCCTTCAGAAATTTGCCGTTTAGCCTTTGAGTATGGGGTTGATCCCGAAGATTTGTATAATGTGATTCTTGAGTTCCCTTTGCCACTCATCGTTTCAACAACTGATGGTAATCGAATTAAGAGCAATCAAATACATATCATTGAAATACCAGGAAACAATGAAGAGGGTGAAACAAGCAAGCTCTCTCGAATCGAGCTTCGTGGTGGGGCAATAGATTCACTGACTCTAGCCAATTCAGAAGTTGAATCGATTTTCAACAACCCATTTTCACTCTATTTACCCATCGTTATTGATTAACTTTAGAAAAAGAGACAATTAGCAGTTAATCCACTAATTGTCTCTTTCCTTTCAGTCCTAAGAAAATAGAACCTCACCTTAAAATTTTCAAACTCAAATTATCATCATTTAATGTTGACAACCCTATCAAAATCATTTAACTTAAATCTTGAGATTCGCGCTCTCTATCTATTGGTTTCAAATTTATTTGAGCCAATTAATCGCTTGTGCTTTATGCAATAGTGCTGTCAGTTATTCCTAGTTTTTGGTTTTCTTCCAGTTAAATATTTTTTGTATAAGCATTGGCACCTTCATTAGGAGAAACAATGTTAAAAACAAAGGTTTCACGCTCATTATTCCTAACTATTATCGCATTGGTTGTTGGAACCACTTATCTTTTCGCCGCTTCCATATCGCCCGTTCAAGAATCAGTACTTTACCCTCGGGATGGGGCACCTGATTTACAGTTCGGAGCAAATGTCGCAATCGATGGTAATACGGCCGTTGTGAGTGCGGTTGATTATGGTAGTGATAACCTAGGGGCAGCATATGTATATCGCAAGACAAATCGAGGATGGCGACAGACTGCCATACTGACAGCTAGTGACGGAGAACTTCAAGATCGCTTTGGAGAAGCAGTTGCAATTAGTGGCTCCACCATAGCAATCAGTGCTTGGGGAGACAACGATTTTGAAGGTTCAATCTATATATTCGAAAATAAAAATGGTCGGTGGATTGAAGAAACAAAGTTAACTGCAAATGATAGTGAAACACTTGGTTATACACTTGCGATGGACGACAAAACTATCGTAGCATATTCAAATGGCATAGACGGTGATGCACTTGGGGCCGCATATGTTTTTGAAAAGGTTGGATCTAATTGGGAAGTTATCGACTTGCTCATTGCTCCAGATAGACAAAGCGGTGATGAATTTGCACTTACCGGAGTGGATGTTCATAACAACATTATT
>JANQSK010001057.1 GCA_028284105.1 Anaerolineae bacterium | reverse complement strand
GAAACACCCATTCCAACAGATACGCCTATTCCGACAGACACACCCATTCCACCACCAACGGATACACCAACCCCACCACCTGATTCTGTCTTCTTTGATGATTTTGAATCGGACTTAGGTTGGACAGCCAATCCTGCGGGTTCTGACACTGCCACAACAGGACTATGGGAAAGAGCGAATCCAGAAGGCACCGATAGCTCAGGGCCAAAACAGTTAGGTGATTCGTTTAGTGGTGTGAACAATCTCGTGACGGGACCGCTTGCTGGTACAAGTGTTGGCACGCATGATATCGATAGCGGTGTCACTTCTGTAAGGTCGCCAAACATCGCCTTGCCAAGCAGTGGAGATATCAATCTTTCCTTTGCTTACTATCTAGCACACTTAAACAATTCAGCCTCTGATGACTTCCTACGGGTGACAGTTGTTGGCGCATCTTCATCTGTTTTCTTTGAAGAGCTTGGTGCAGCAGATGATGACGATGCAGTTTGGGATACGTTTAGCGGAAGCCTCAACAGCTTCGCTGGTGAGACAGTCTATCTGCTTATTGAAGCGGCTGATTCCGGTGGTGCAAGCTTGGTTGAAGCTGCAATCGATGACGTTTCGATTACGGTTAGCGGCGGTACGCCTCCAACAGAAACACCCATTCCGACGGATACACCGATACCTACTGACACACCCATCCCGACAGATACGCCTGTGCCACCGCCAACGGACACGCCTGTGCCACCAACGGATACACCAGTACCGACGGATACCCCAGTGCCAACGGACACACCAGTACCGACAGACACACCGATTCCACCAACAGATACGCCTGTCCCACCACCAACAGATACACCGGAACCTGGCGATAATGAAATCATTTACGTCAGCTCCACAAGTGGCGGTACGGCCGGTTCTGTCTCTTATGCAGATGAAGATATTTTGGCATTCGATACTGGAACCAATACGTGGTCAAAATACATTGATGGCTCAGATATTGGATTAGGCGGAGCTGGTGCTCTAGATATCGATAGTTTCCACATTCTAGGCGATGGCTCGGTGCTACTAAGTATCGTTGCAGCTTCATCTATTCCTGATGTCGGTAGCATCGATGACTCAGACATCGTGCGCTTTGTGCCTACCTCAACGGGTGAAACAACGGCAGGTACTTTTGAAATGTACTTCGATGGCTCGGATGTCGGTTTGACAACCAATGGTGAAGATATTGACGGCTTCTTCGTCGCAGCCAATGGGGACATTATTTTCAGCACCTCGGGGAGCTTCTCAGTCACGGGTGCATCTGGGGCTGATGAAGATTTGACGCGCTTTACACCAACTGTGCTTGGCACAACAACATCAGGCACCTTCTCAGCCTACTTTGATGGTTCCGATGTGGCACTAAACACCAATAGTGGTGAAGATGTGTCAGCAGTTTGGGTCGATGAAACAGATGGCGCCATCTATCTCAATACGCGCGGCGACTTTGTCGTGACTGGCGTAAGCGGTGCTGATGAGGATATCTTTAGCTGCAATGGGCCAACCACTGGTAGCGCATCAGCCTGTAGCTCATTTAGCCTCTATTGGGATGGCTCTGCAAACAGCTTCGCTGCTGAAGATATTGATGGTATGCATATTGGTGATTAGAGTTCGAGTTTAGCGTGTAGAAAAAAGAGGGACGTACTCATCGGGTTACGTCCCTCTTTTATTTTAATTTAGTCTCTTAACAAAGGCAGGAAGATGCGCCAAAGCGGGGAGCTTGTTACTGAAATAGGGGGATGTAATGTTTTTGAATTGTTTGTTTCGACATCTTCAAGCCAATAAAACCATGTACGGTTGCTAGCAGGAGAATCGATAAATCGGTACGTGGTGCCAGCGCCTGTTCCACCTGATACGGCCGTTGGTTCAAAATGGATGCGAGTCGCTGTGCCAAAGTCGTTATTCACGCCTCGATATAGATTAAACCCAAAGTTGTTAAGCTCTGTTTCTGTTGTCCATTGCAAAAGAACATCCCCACCTTGATTTTGGGCTGAAAAGCTGGTGAGCGAAACGGCCGTTGGTTGTAAATGAACCCCAAAATCATAGGTGTGATTATTGTGGCCTGCCCGTCCCGTAACGATGACTACCCCCCAGCTACTCCGATTAACGGCCGTTCCAACTGGCGTGGCACTCATATCCAAACCATCCGAATCACGAATATCACTGGCTGTCAGCAAATTGGGATTGGTATCAGCAGGCGTAAGCGTATAACCAACCAGTGGATTACCTACGCTAAAGTTACTATCTAACACGCCCACGGTATACGTCATATTAAAAGTCAAACTAGGCACGGTGCTGCTTCGGAAATAGTAGGTGCCTAAGGCATCTGTTGTGGTCGTGGCAATAAGCGTGTTTGTTACATCATAAAGCCCCATCACCACATTCGGGACGGGTGTCTCATCTGGATCTTGCACACCATCTTTGTTGTCATCAATCCAGACGCGGTTCCCAATTTCAATCGGTGCAGCGTTGCAAATCAAGATAGGTTCCCCTAATCCATTTGCTTTACCAAATGTTTGAGCGTCATTTGTCTGATCAACAATCTTATATTGGTTGGTGCGTAAACCATTATCGGTACTGTACCAATGAAGACCCTGCGTGCGGAATTCGCTGTTGCTCCCTTCATTGAGCGGATCGTAAACGACTGAAATGACTTCGTCTTGACCGGGTAATAAGAATAAGCCACCCGTTGCAATTTCATAGTGGGCAACGTTTGGGGAAACGGCCGATTCTTTGAAAAAGTCTTGATGATAAAATTCACCATTCCCAGATGGACCATCATTCGTTTCAGATTTATCACCAATAGTTGGCTCAGTAACGCCACAATCGTCAACAATCCAGCTATTGCCAACTCGACAAACGTGAATAATATCTCCACCGGATAAGGGTTGAATCAAACTAATATCCCCTGCAATGGCAGGGTGATTGTCATGTCCCGCTTGGTGCCCCCAGCGATCCATAAACCCGAGCACCATATCACCATGATCTGTAAATTCAATATTCGCCAAAATGGGCTGAGGCTGTGCCAATAGCACCCCATTACTGTCTGGTGTGCCCCAAGTCGATTGCCAAGCGTTCCAAGCATCACCAATATCTGAGCCACGATAAGCGGGTTCACGATTGTAGTTCATCGGGAATGACACTACGGCCGTTAATCCTAGTGCAGGATTTGTTGGGTCAAATTGATGCACATGGGCTTCCAAATCGGCAGCCAAACCACTCGTTTCTGCCGAACAAACCGCCCCGATATATCCCATGCCATCATGCATTCGGATGGCCCACGGACGATATTCGCCCCCAGTACAAGTAGGAGCACCGGGTAATGTCGTTAAAAGATATTGATTGATGTCCGAAACGGCCGTTCCTGGCAACCCACTCACATCGACACTGATTAATGCCTGTTGATTCAAATTAATGAGCCACAGCGTGTCATTTGATCCCATATCGATATCGCCAAAGCTAATTTTGCCAACCTTGTCATACGCATCTAAATCGTGGCTTGTTTCAGGGAGATGAACTGGCAACGTGTAATTTGCGGCAGCTGTCCCTAGGGGATCACAGGTGGGATTGGCATCCCCATCCGTATCACTTTGACGGCATACGGAACCTAAATCAATATTTGCACCTCCGTTAGCAGGTGCCACATTTTGTAGGGTAAAACTCAATACATGAGAAGCAACCCCAGGGTTCGAATAATCCATCAAATAAACGTGGGCTGGGCTATGTGCAAACCCGACGTGTCGCTTAAGAAAAGAGGCTAAATAAACGTGTCCATTTTCAGTATTGACACCGGCACCCCAAACGGTGCCTAAATTTGCAATTTGGGCATCTTGGCGTGGATTCTCGCCAACACCTCCATAATTTATGGGTTCACCAGAGGCGTTGTAGTGGAATGATACCAGCGCGGCATTGGTGTTCGTCACCCCCGTCCCATTTTCGTAACAGGCAATCGCAATGCGTGGATTACTTTGACAATATTGCCTTGGATTATGAATTCCAATACCAACACCAACCGTGTCCGTTGTCACAAAAGTCAGCGTCGTTTCGGTATCACCACCTTGCGCACCGGGTTGCATATAGCTCGGCAAATCATTGAGTTCAAGTCGTAGCGGATAATCAGCCGGATCAACTGTAAAAGAGAAGTCACCGTTGGCATCTGTGGCACACGCCGTCATGACACCTGTTGACGCAAAAATGGTCACTGTAATACCCGCAAATCCAGGTTCTGCTGCATCTTGGCTACCATCATCATTAAAATCTCGATAGATGGTCCCAGTAACGTCTCCCCCACCACAAGAAACGGCCGCTTCTGCCACATAGACTGTGAAAGGCGTTCCCAATAACGAGATTAAATTGACCGTAGCAACGGTGACAAAAGAGACAACAGCAATGATTGGTGCTATTTTTTCGAGAAATGATTCATTACGAAGCATAGAAGCTCACCCGATTTTGAAAGTCGGCTAGGGTTCGATAGTCGTTCACAATGTCGCGAAAGGCTTGCTTTAATGCGCCGATATTTAGTTGAAATGTGATAATTGTTAGGTCGTTATTGACTGCAACGTTCAACCGTTCTTCACGGTTTCTTCACGTGCATTATGGGGAACAGCGCTTGTTTGGGGTATGCGTCGTTTGTCATAGACTGATTGGGCTAGTGTGGGGTGGCAAGGTGACAGGATGATGGGTTGATAGGGTTAGAGAATAATAGGCGGGATTACTTGGAGAGATTAGCAAACGGCCGTTTACCAAATTGAGCTCTGAATTGATTAATGAGTTCTGATTCAATGGCTCCAGGGTCTTTTTCAGGTGTGGGTTGCCAACAAACTTGAAGAGCGGCATGATCTTCAAGTTGCCAAATATAGCGCCCTCCCCAATGGCCGATCTTCTTCCCTTGACCGAACTTCATATATTGTCGCAACCGGCTCTTCAGAGTCGCTTTACCAGTTAAAGTACCCGCTTTACCAATATAGACAACGGCCGTATTTGGTACCCAATTTTGCTCTAATTCTTCAATCGAAACTGTCGGGTTCCGGTCTTTAAACCATCCTCCGACACTCTCTTCAAGAAAGTTCGGTTTCTCAAGCGTCAAACGAATAAATAGATATACCCCAATTTTTGATGGCACTTCTTCGCAATTGCTCTTTTGCAATTCTGCTACCGAGATAAATCCTTGAAATCCACTTTGCTGTATTTCTCTTATCGATGAAAAGTCCATGATTTACCTGATGACTCGATAATTTGACTCGATTGCGTCCAGTTCCTGTTGGCGCATCGACTGATAATATTGGGGACTAACGGCCGTAAATCTATCAATCAATAGCGTCTCAAAAGCGACTTTCAAATAGGCTTTCTCATGCGCAAGCAAAATAGCTTTTTTAAAGGCCAAGACGTGTTCGTCGGCCACATCGTGGCCAGCCACAAGCGGGGGGAATGGGGAAGCTGGCGTCGTGGCAATGATGCGCATACCGGCCAGCTTTTCGGGCGTATATTTCAACATGAGATCATAAGAAAAAGAGTCGATCGGCACGACATCAATCTCTCCATTCCGAATACCCTCAACCCCAACCGTAAATGTGCCAATTGGACCAATGGACTCTTTGTAGAGAAACGGCCGTTCTTCCGTGCGAAACTGCAATAAAAATGAGCGAATTGCATTGTATCCAGATTGAGAATTCTCAATTGTCCAGCTAATACGATGACCAAATGTATCTTCAATTGTTTGAAATGGGCTGTCTTCAGCAACGAGTAAATGGGAAAAGTAAACGGATTTCCCACCGTAATGCTCAAGGGATGGCACAGGGGCAGCAATCAGCTTCGGTTGTGGCGTGGCGCGGATAAAAGGGTAGCCGCACATCAAGGTTGGCCCCATCAACGGCCGTTGCCAAAGTTCTTCAATCGGTTCAGGGAAAGCATTGTAAATCACATCAAGCGCAATACCCGTCTGCTCAATCAAATACGCATACAGCGCATCCCATGCAGCGGTCACTTCTGGCGAAACATTGTACATTCTTGAACAGGCAAAGAGATTTGACATACGATTGATTCCTACCAATTAATGGTGTTGTGAGTTCCACGGAGAAAGAAAAATTTTTTCGTTCATTTCTAATTTCCGCCACAAGAAATCAAAAACCATCTTAGAGTTCTTTTTCAAAAAACAGCAGTTTACGTTCTTCCAACAGCTCTTCTTTGAACCATTGGTATCCCATCTTTGGATAGATGTGTCTGCCAATTGCATTGTCTTCAAAGACATCCAGCCAGATTCGTTTTACACCGAATTCTCTACGGCAAAATGCTTCCATTTCTTTAATGGCGATTTGCCCAACGCCAAGATTGTCTTGCGCAATAATGATTCGGCGAAATTCCACGCTATTTGTCTCTGTTTCCACTACCAAAATAAAGTAGCCACATAGCTCCCCATGACTATTTCTAATCGCTAAATGAGTGACGTTGGGATCATCGAAATATTGTTGATGTTTTTTTAACCCTGTCCGAAGAATAAATCGGCTTGCATGTTCTTGGCGATCGAGGATATCAAACTTTTCTAACTCTTCTCTTGTTGCTCGTTGCAATGAAATCATCGCTCTTCCCCTATTTTTTGAGCGCGTTTTTGACCCTCATTTTCAATACTGGCAGCACCTCTTCTGCAAACCAAGGATTTTTCCCCATCCAAAACCGATTACGCGGTGACGGATGTGGCAATGGTAGATAGCGTGGTAAATAATCATCAAAGCATCTAACGGTTTCAGTGAGGTTTCGTTTAACAGCCGTTTCCAAATAATACCGTTGCGCATACTGTCCAATGAGCAAAATGAGCTGTATGTCGTTCATCCGCTCAAACAGCTGTGGATGCCACAACGGTGCGCATTCAGGTCGCGGCGGTAAATCGCCTGATTTCCCTTTTCCTGGATAACAAAACCCCATCGGGACAATGCCTATCAGGTTAGGATCATAAAAAGTCTCATTATCAATCCCCATCCATTTTCGCAACAGATTCCCGCTGGGATCATCCCAAGGTATGCCTGTTTGATGCACCTTACTACCAGGTGCCTGACCAATAATGACCACTTTGCTTTGCACGGTCGCATTCATTACAGGTCTGGGCTCATGAGGCAAAAGCCCTTTACACACTTCACAATCAGCAATTTGATGAAGCAGGTCTTGCATTTAAACCAGCTGACCTTTTTTAATCACATTGCCCACAGGATTTTGACCAAAAAAGTAGCAAAGGTGCCGATAATCAGGTTGTTTGAGAATGAGTAAATCTGCTTGCTTGCCCACTTGGATGGATCCTACTTTGTGGCCTAATCCAACAGCATAGGCAGCATTAATGGTTGACGCGTGGAGTGCCTCAGAAGGCAGCATTT